>JBDSEX010000309.1:0-2887 GCA_039919835.1 Luteimonas sp. | reverse complement strand
TGGGTGATCGTGTCCGAGGACCAGCCGCGTGCCCGCGAAATCCTGCGCGATGCGGGCCTGCTCGAGACCACACGTGCATCGCAGGCGCCCACGTTTCGAGCCGCTGAAATCAGGACGCCTGCACCCGCGCAAAAGCGCGTTCTTTCACTCAAGCTCGGTTTCCTGGTGGCCATCGTGATGATCCTGGGCCTGGTGATGATCCAGACCCTGCCAAACAACGGTCGACAGGATGCCGCATCAACTTCAGCAGCGACGACACGGGCCCCAGGCGATGTCGCAGTGACCCCCACCCCCGACGCGCTGGCATTGCTGATCCTCAACAGTGAATCCTCGATGCGCGCGCCGGCAGTGTTGTGCGTGGCGGTGGACGGCAGGGATCCGTCGCCCAACGTGCTCGCCGGGCTGCAGCGTCCGTCGCGCACGGTGGTGCCCGCATCGCAATGCGTGCGCGTAGCTAATGCGGCATCCGGCAGCTATCACCGGCCAACCGGAAACAAGGCGTTCTTCATCGAGGTCAGCGGCTTCCGGCAGGCATCTGCCACCGCGCAGATCCGGTTCAACGCGTTCCACCACAGACAATCGGCAACCAACAAGACCCTGGAGGTGCGGCAGGTGGGCGATGCATGGGAAATCGTGCAGATGCTCCGGCACGTGGAGTTCTAGTGGCAGGTTGAGCCGTTGTTTGTTGTAGATCGGAGTTTGCTGCGCTTCTTCTGGGACGGATGCAAGAACGGCCGCACTTGCTCCAACCTGCAAACGCGCGTTCGGCTCGCGGCCCGCACCGGGGTCACTGTCACTGAAGGCATCGCAGCACCAGTCACATTGCACGCGTTCCATCGTCTTGGGTGTATCTGCAACTCAAAAGGCATCCACATGGGCACACGTTTCTGGGTGAAGCGCTTCCTGCTGGTACTGTTGCCGGCGTTCGCGGTGATTGCCGCCAGCCAGCTGGCACAGGACCGCAGCATGGACGCCGCACTGCTGCACGGCGCGATCTGGGCGCCGATCACCGCGTTTGTGTACGTCGCATCGCTGCGCTACCGCTGCACGTCCTGCGCCGCAACGCGGGAACCTCGCCCATGAATGCCGAAGCCATCGACCTGCTGATCCGGCGAGAATTACCCGCGGCCGCGCGCGGTGATCGCGCTGCCTACGGGCGTATCGTCGCCGCCAGCCAGAACACGGTGACCTCGGTCGCGCTCGCCATCACCCGCGATGTGCCGACCAGTGAGGACATCGCGCAGGATGCGTTCCTCAATGGCTGGCAGCAGCTGCGCAAGCTCAACAACCCCGACAGCTTCCTGCCGTGGCTGCGGCAGATCACCCGCAACCTGTCGCGCGATCACCTGCGAGGGCTGCACCGGGGGCCACGTCCCGTCGATGATGCCGATGCCGCGATCGCGGCGGCAGCCGATGCCGGACCCACGCCGGTGCAGCAGTTGCTCGACAGCGAACGGCGGCGCGCCGCGGCGGAACTGATTTCGGCATTGCCTGAAGACAGCCGCGAGGTGCTGCTGCTGTTCTATCGCGAAGGCCAGAGCTCGCAACAGGTCGCGGAACTGCTTGGACTGTCGGATGCGGCCGTGCGCAAGCGGCTGTCGCGTGCGCGGCAACTCGTGCGCGAGGATCTGCTGAAACGCTTCAGCGATTTCGCAAGCAGCACGGCACCGGGTGCGGCGTTCACCGCGATCATCACGACCGCGCTCTCCGTGGCCAGCCCGCCTGCTGCAGCTGCCGGCGTGCTTGGTGTCGGGGCGTTGGTTGCCGGCAAGACGGCGGGCAAGGTGCTGCTGGGCACCGCCGGCAGCATCGGCATCGGCATCGTGGCCGCGTTCGCCGGCATCTTTTTTGGATTGCGGCAGCAGCTGAAGGATTCCATCGACGATCGCGAGCGGCGTGAGCTCATCCGCAGCGCGATGATCAGCGCCGCGGCGTCAATAGGCTTCATGGTCACGCTGATCCTGGTCGCGAAGGCCACGGCGACGTGGCACCTGCCGGTGCTGGCGACGCTGCTGTTCATGGGCACGATTTTTTACCAGACCATCGTGGTGCAACGACGTGTGTTGCGACGCCGCCATGCACGCCAGGCGCTGGAGAATCCCATCGCCGCAGCGAAGCTTCGCCTCCGCGAACGCTGGCTGTGCTGGCTGGGCGGGATCGTTGGGTTAGTGTGCGGGTTTGGCGGACTGATCGTGGGCCTGGTCCAGTCCGGACGCCTGTAGGACGCTCCCAACGTAAGGCAACGCATTTTCCTGACCCGCCCGTCCCGCGAATGCGGGCATCCAGCCCCTTTGCTTTCCCCCGCTCATGTCACTGGATCCCCGCCTTCGCGGGAATGACAGCGTCAAAAATCCCGGGTTCAAGGAAAAAAGCCCCGCCGTCACCGGCGGGGCTGGATGGCAAGGCGTCTCCTTTTCCACCCGGGTCGGAAAAGCACGCGCTGCATGCTTCGGCTTCTTCAGCGCTTCATGTTCGACTGCATCTCTTCGCGGCTCACACTTCCGTCCCTGTTCGCGTCGAGTTGCTGGAAACGTTCCGCACGGTGCGTGCGCGCCTTCGCTTGGTGCTCAGCACGACGCTTGGCACTGGATGTCTCCATCTCCGCCTGGGACAACCTGCCGTCCTTGTTGCCGTCCGCCGACATGAACCACGCTTCCTTGCGCTCGCGGGCCTTGGCCTGCCAGTCGGTGCGGTCCAGGAAACCGTCGCGATTGCCGTCGATCTCGTTGAACTTCGTCGCCAGTTTCGGATTGGCGGCCGCTTCGGCACGGCTGATCCTGCCGTCCTTGTTCGCGTCGGCCTGCATCATGGCGCCGTGATGTCCGCGACGTCCCTGCTTACCCATCCGCTGCGGGCGTTCATCGGCCGTCAGCCTGCCATCATTGTT
>JBDSEX010000238.1:0-7411 GCA_039919835.1 Luteimonas sp. | reverse complement strand
CGCGCTGGGCGCTGTCATGTACCTGCAGGGCGAGACGGCCAGCCCGCTCTACAGCGTGTACCTCTGGGTCACGATCGGAAACGGCCTGCGCTCTGGAAGCCGCTACCTGTATTCGGCGACCACTCTGGCATCGGCGTCGTTCTTCGCCGTCGTCATGTTGACGCCGTATTGGCAGGCGAGTCCGTACCTCTCGTGGGGACTGCTGGGCGGCCTGATTGCAATCCCCCTGTATTTCGCTTCCCTGCTCAAGGCGCTCACGCGCGCGATCGAGGAAGCGCAGCGGGCGAACAAGGCCAAGAGCCGTTTCCTGGCAAACATGAGCCACGAATTGCGCACGCCCCTGAACGGCATCCTTGGGATGTCGGAGTTGCTGGCGACGAGCAAACTCACGCCGGAACAACGCGAGTCGACCGGCATCATCCATACCTCCGCACAGACGCTGCTGCTGCTGATCGACGAGGTGCTCGACATTTCCGCCATCGAGGCCGGAAAACTCAAGAGCGAGGATGTGGATTTCAACCTTGCAGAACTGTTGGGCAGGTTGCGCAGCCTGTGCCTGCCGCATGCGCAGTCCAAGGGCCTCAAGCTCAACATGGACGCCGACATCGCCTTGCCCTCGAGTTTGCACGGCGATCCGGGCCACTTGTTGCAAGTGCTGCTGAACCTGATGCAGAACGCGATCAAGTTCACCGAACAGGGCGAGGTTTCGCTGCAGGTGCGCCTGATCGAGGAGGACGTGGCCGCTGCACGCATCCGCTTCTCGGTGCGCGATACGGGCATCGGCATTCCCGCCGAGGCGCGGGCACGCATCTTCGAACCCTTCGAGCAGGTCGACAGCAGCACTGCGCGCCGCTATGGAGGGACCGGGCTGGGCACGACCATTGCGAAAATGCTGGTCGAATCCATGGGAGGGCATATCGCCCTCGAGGCCAATCCGGATGCTGGCAGCCATTTCTGGTTCGATTTGCCTCTCAGGACAGGCGCAGAACCGTCTTCGGCCATCTCCACGGCACCCGCGCCGGCAAGCTTGCCTGCGGGCGACGACCGCGACCCGGTGTCGACGATGGAGATCGTCGCATCATCGGCCAACGTCATCGCGTTCGACGATCCTTTCGTGCGTCATCGCGCCCGTGTTCGCTCCCTGCAGATCATCGTCGCCGACGATCAGCCCGCGAACCGGATCGTGCTGCAACGCCTGCTCGAGCGTGCAGGCCATCGGCTGATCTTTGCGGAGGACGGCGAAACCGCCCTCGACCTGTTTGAAAAGAACCCACCCGACCTGATGATCATCGACCTGCACATGCCGGGCCTGAGCGGCCTGGACGTGATTCGCCAGGCCAGGGTCATGCAGGCCGGCGGCGCACGCACCCCGATCGTGGTCCTTTCGGCGGACGCTACCGTTGAATCGCTACAGGAGGCCGAGCGCGCCGGGGCCTATGCCTACCTGACCAAGCCGGTAGTCCTGGCGCGGCTCCTGGACACGATCGGCAAGGCGGTTGCCAACGAAACGAGCATGGCGCAAACCGCACTCGCTCCCACAGGTGCACCCAACGTTTCAAACGTACTGCAAGAACTGGCCGCGATGAACCTGGGTCATGCCTTCATGCAGGACTTCGTCGAGCAGTGCCTGCGCGACATCGTGTCCCTGATGCCGCAACTCAGGAAATCTGCCGTCGATGCGGATTGGGACGCCATGCGTGAAACGGCACATGCCATGCGTGGCGTGGCCGAGAACCTTGGCGGGACGCGGCTGGTGGACCGGTGCAGGCACATCATGAAACTTGGCAGCCCGCAGTTGTCCCTGGATGCGATCACGCTGATCAAGGATCTCGATGGGCTGGTGGACGACGCGGCAAAGCGAGCCAAGGCGGAACTCGCCTGCCTGCTCGCGCCGGGCACGGATCGGTCAGACCACAAGCCCGGCAGGCCGGATACCCCCTGAACTCAACCGCCTGAGCCTGCTTCCCTCAGTTCGCCGTGGCGCCGGTACTGCGCTCGCACCAGCCGCTCCATCGTGCGCAGGGACTTCTGTCCCAGCTGCAGCGCCGTGTCCACCCAGACCTCGGTGATGCTCATCATTTCTTCCAGCGTCACCGGCTGCGTCATGCTGCGCACGCGATGCATGGCCGTCCGCGCATTCGGAATGCGGCGATTGCTGCGGATCACCTCGTCCACGGCCTGCACGCCCTGGCCGCGCGGCACCAGCACATCCACCAGGCCCATCTTGAACAGTTCGTCGCTGCGGTAGACATTGCCTTCCAGCATCAGTTTTTCTGCCTGGTGCGGCGCGATGCGCTTGCACAGGAATGAATAGGCACCCATGCCGGGAAACAGGTCGAAGAGGACTTCCGGCAGGCCCATGTTCACGCCTTCCTCGGCAACGATGGTGTGGCAGCTCAACGCAGCCTCGAAGCCACCACCGAGTGCATCGCCCTGCACCAGCGCAATGCTGTGCGCGCCAACACCAAGCCCTGCATGGAATGCGTGTACGCCGCGCACGCACTGCCGGGCATAGCCCAGCAGGCCATTGCGATCACCGGCGCGGATCAGGCGGCAGAACAACTCCAGATCGCCACCGAGGTTGAAGACATCGCTGTCGGAAGCCAGCACCACATGCGGCACCGATTGGCTCGCGCCTTGCAGGCGTTCCACGCGCAGGCGATCCGACAAGGCTTGCTGGTAGTACAGGATCTCGTCGACCAACGCCGGCTTGAAGCAGGCACGACCTGGTGCCGACGCGAGATCGGCATGCATGTTGCACCAGTAGACACCCCGCTCGGGTTCATCGACGGGACGCAAGGTGGTGTAACGGGGGGCGCAATGAAGGTGCTGGACGACGGACATGGGGGTAACTCCTCGACAGAGGGCAGCACGCTTGCGTCGGGCTCACCTGCTGGCTGCCGCAAGAGGCCGCTATACGCCCGATAAAGGCTTCTATGCGCCCAAAACGTCCGGACCGCAAGCGTTTTCAGTGACTGGGCCTACTCACTTGGACGCAAGGTGGGAGCGGCATCTCAAGGTGCAGCGGGAGCGTCCCGCAGTTCCCGCCGCAGTATCTTCCCCACGTTGGTCTTCGGCAGCTCGGTTCGGAATTCGACGAACCTCGGCTGTTTGTAGCCGGTGAGGTTTTCACGTGCATGGGCCTTGACCTGGTCGGCGGTCAGGGCAGGGTCCTTCCTGACGATGACCACCTTCACGGCCTCACCGGATTTCTCGTCGGGCACGCCGACCGCGGCGACTTCCAGCACGCCCGGCATCATGGCGATGACGTCCTCGACCTCGTTTGGATACACATTGAAACCGGAAACCAGGATCATGTCCTTCTTGCGATCGACGATGTAGAAAAAGCCCTTCTCATCCATGCGCGCCATGTCGCCGGTGTGCAGCCAGCCACCGCTGTCGATGGCGTTGGCGGTTTCATCTGGCCGCTGCCAGTAGCCTTTCATGACCTGCGGTCCCTTGATGCAGAGTTCTCCCACTTCACCCATTGGCAGCATCGCGCCGTTTTCATCCTTCAGGCAGGCATCGGTGGACGGTACCGGTAGTCCGATCGAGCCGTTGTATTCGGCGATGTCCATGGGATTGATGCATGCCGCGGGCGATGTCTCGGTCAAGCCATAGGCTTCGACCAGGGTGACGCCAGTCACCTGTTTCCAGCGCTCGGCCACCGCGCGTTGCACGGCCATGCCGCCGCCGAGGGTCATCTTCAGGCTGGAGAAATCGATCTGGTCGAAACCCGGCGTGTTGAGAAGTCCGTTGAAGAGCGTATTGACGCCGGTGATGGCGGTGAAACGGATGTTCTTCAGCTCTTTCACGAACGCCGGCATGTCGCGCGGGTTGGTGATGAGGTGGTTGACGCCGCCAAGCTTCATGAAGACCAAACCGTTCGCCGTCAACGCGAAGATGTGGTACAGCGGCAGCGCCGTGATGATGACTTCCTCACCGTATTTGAGATCGTTGCCAATCCATGCGCCCGACTGCTGCATGTTGGCCACCAGGTTGCGATGGGTCAGCATCGCGCCCTTGGCGACGCCTGTCGTGCCGCCGGTGTATTGCAGGAATGCGATGTCTTCCGGAGTGATGACGATGTCCGGCAGCACGTGCGATCGCGCCTGTTTCAACGCATCGTTGAACCCGATCGCGCCGGGAATGTCGTAGTCCGGCACCATCTTCTTCACATGCTTCAGCACGAAGTTGACGATGGGGCCTTTTGGAAACCCGAGCAGGTCGCCGAGTCCGGTGGTGATGACCTGGCGGATCTGGCTGTCGGCAAGCACGCCCTGCACGACGCTTGCGAAATTGTCGAGCACCAGGATCGCAGTCGCGCCCGAGTCAACGAGCTGGTGCTTGAGCTCGCGCGCGGTATACATCGGATTTGTGTTCACAACAGTCAATCCGGCGCGGAGGATGCCAAAGGTCGCGATCGGATATTGCAGGCAGTTCGGCAGCATGATCGCGACGCGATCGCCCTTCTTGAGCTTGAGTTCGCCGAGCAGATACGCCGCGAATTGCCGGCTCAATGCATCAAGCTGACCGTAGGTGATCGTCTGTCCAAGATTGGCGAACGCAGGACGGTCCGCATACTTGGCAATTGCGCCTTCCAGCACCGACGGAATCGACGGGAATTCATCGATATCGATTTCCGTCGGCACCCCAGCCGGATAATGGGCCAGCCACGGACGTTCGATGCTCATGCGATCTCCCTGTTTAATCGCCGAGTGCAGCAGGATTCGGCTGCGTACGGTCGACAGGGATTGGACCATAGGGCCTTGGGACTGACAAGGTTCACACTGAGCCCCAAACCGGGAATGGGAACAGACATGCGGCCGTATCGAGTGCGAATGAATTGTGTGGCCGTCGCACTGTGCCTGCTTTGGGTTGGCGCAGGATGCTCGCGCAGCGATACGGAACAGGCCTTGCGCGCCAGCGTCGCGGGATTGCAGGCCGCCGTGGCCGCGCGTGACGCCACGGCGATCGAGGATGTGCTTGCAGAGGACTTCGTTGGCCCGGATGGACTCGACCGTCAGGGCGCGCGGCGGATGGCGCAGCTGATGTTCCTGCAACACCATCAGGTCGCCGCGACACTGGGGCCGCTGGAAATCGCCCTGCAAGACGATCACGCAACCGTGCGATTCACCGCAGTGCTCACCGGCGGCGCTGGTGGATGGCTACCGCAGACCGGGCAACTTTACGATGTACGAACCGGCTGGCGATTGCAGGAGGGCGACTGGAGACTCACCAGCGCAACGTGGACGCCGCGCGTGTAGCGCAGCGTCCTGCTGCAATGACCGGTTGGCCGGGTGCGCCACGTTCGAGCGTGAACTAGGCCGCCTTCCTCGCCGCCAGCTGCCGAAGCACGTAATGCAGGATGCCTCCGTGGCGGAAGTACTCCACTTCCTTCGGTGTCAGTACGAGCACCTTGACGTCAAACGTCTTTTCGCTGCCATCGGCACGTTTCACCACGATGCTGGCGGTCTTGGATGCACCGTCGGACAGGCCGTTGATGTCGAAGGTTTCCGATCCATCCAGCCCCAGGGACTTGGCGTTGTCGCCATCCTTGAACTGCAACGGCAGCACGCCCATGCCGACCAGGTTGGAGCGGTGGATGCGCTCGAAACTTTCCGCAATGACTGCCTTGACACCGAGCAGGTTGGTACCTTTCGCCGCCCAGTCGCGTGAGGAGCCGGTACCGTATTCCTTGCCGGCGAATACGATGAGCGGCACGCCGTCGGCCTTGTACTTCATCGCCGCGTCGTAGATCGCCAGCTTCTCGCCGGCACTGCCCGGCGTGTCGAAATAAAGGGTGTTGCCGCCTTCCTCGCCACCGAACATCAGGTTCTTGATGCGGATATTGGCGAAGGTGCCGCGCACCATCACATCGTCGTTGCCGCGGCGTGAGCCATAGCTGTTGAAGTCGGCGGGCTGCACTCCGCGCTGCTGCAGGAACCGGCCCGCAGGCGATTCCTTCTTGATGTTACCCGCGGGCGAGATGTGGTCGGTGGTGATCGAATCGCCGAACAGGCCAAGCACGCGCGCACCGCGCACGTCGTCGATGGTGCCGACTTCCATCGTCATGCCATCAAAGTAAGGCGGGTTCTTGATGTAGGTCGACGCTGCGTCCCACTGGAACGACTCGCCATCGGGCGATGCGATCTGGTTCCAGCGGCTGTCACCCTTGAACACGTCAGCGTAGTTCTGCGCGAACAGTTCCGGGCCGACGGTGGCTGCGATCATGTCGCCGATCTCTTTGTTGGTCGGCCAGATGTCGCGCAAAAAGACGTCGTTTCCGTCGCTGCCCTTGCCCAGCGGCTGAGTGGTCAGGTCGATGTCGACCGTGCCGGCCAGTGCGTAGGCGACCACCAGTGGCGGAGATGCGAGATAGTTCATCTTCACCTCGGGATGCACGCGGCCCTCGAAGTTGCGGTTGCCCGAGAGCACCGAGGCGACCACCAGTTCGTTTTCGGCGATGCCCTTCGACACTTCATCGGGCAACGGCCCGGAGTTGCCGATGCATGTGGTGCAGCCGTAGCCGACCACGAAGAAGCCGAGCTTCTCCAGGTCATCAAGCAGGCCGGCCTTGACGAGGTAGTCGGTGACCACCAGCGAGCCCGGTCCGAGCGAGGTCTTCACCCATGGGGCGGAGTTCAGGCCGCGGGCAACGGCATTGCGAGCGACCAGGCCTGCGGCAAGCATCACCGCCGGATTGGAGGTGTTGGTGCACGAGGTGATCGCGGCGATGACCACCGAGCCATCATTGATGGTCACGTCCTTGTCCCGGGCGCGGATCCTCGAGAACGGTCGCTCGGCCAGGTGTTCGGCCTGCGGCTGGTCGCCACCCTCGGCATCCATGCGCTTGATCTCTGACACCGTCGCCTTGCGATTGACCACCATGCCCTCGAGGTTGGCCACGAAGTTCTGTTTCATGTCGGACAGGAGCACGCGGTCCTGCGGGCGCTTCGGGCCGGCCAGCGACGGCAGGACCGCGGCCATGTCCAGTGTCAGCGTGGCGCTGTATTCGGCTTCCACATCGGTGCGCCACATGCCCTGGGCGCGGGCATAGGCCTCGACCAGGCGGATCTGGTCCTCACTGCGGCCCGACAGGCGCAGGTAATTCAGGGATTCGGAATCGATCGGAAAGATGCCGCAGGTGGCGCCGTACTCGGGCGCCATGTTGGCGATCGTGGCGCGATCGGCCAGCGGGAGATGATTCAGGCCCTCGCCGAAGAACTCGACGAACTTGCCGACCACGCCCAGCGAACGCAGCATCTGCGTGACCGTCAACACCAGGTCGGTGGCGGTGGCACCCTCGGGCAGCTTGCCGGTCAGCTTGAAGCCCACGACCTGCGGGATCAGCATGGAACTGGGCTGGCCGAGCATGGCCGCCTCGGCTTCGATGCCGCCGACGCCCCAG
>JBDSEX010000133.1:0-3309 GCA_039919835.1 Luteimonas sp. | reverse complement strand
AGACCTATTGAATCAAACGAAACCAAGGAAGGTAGGGCCAAGAACAGACATGTTTCTATAGATGTGTTTGTAATAAATAAATGAAAGCACGGGTCAGCATAAAAAGGCCGGAGAAAATTAGCGTTTGAATCTGATCCCTCACAGCACAAGGCCCGCATTGCGGGCCTTGTTGTTAGAAGAGCCCGCCTTGCTTGTCCAGTTCGGCAGGATCGAGCGTCGAGCGCAGTAAGCCGATCACAATGAATTGCGAAGGGCGCTTGTACTGATTGCCGAAGATCAGGTGCAGGTTCTGTTGCGGGATCCGCTCGCCGGATCAAAGGGGACGGAGGTAGTTACTTGATGGCTAGGACATCTCCATCAGCGATCGAGATCGCCTCAAGCTTCTGCATCAGCGTACCGAAAGAAGCGTTCAATCCAGCGGGCTTGCCAGGGATAGCGCAATTCGATGAGGGATCAAGGCTGGCGGAGGTAATTAAGCCGTCGCTTCCCACGCAAGAGCCCGTGCACTGAGCGGACGTTTATTTAGCTAGAACAAACCACCCTGCGTGTCCCGCTCGATTCAATCGAAGAGCGATCCAAGCGCGCCGCTAACGATCAGTTTCTACAGGGCGTCATGTTGATTACCGAAGGTTAACTGGAGGTTCGCGTTCGCCCTATTTCTGCCGCAGCATCGTCAAGGCATCCTCGCAGTAGATTCTTTAAAAGATGAATCAGCAACCTGTGCTTCCCAATCGAGCGAGGTGCAGCCGTGCTTGTGCCACCCTAGCTGTAAGCGGGTCTTTTAGTGGCTTGAGCGAGTCTTCCAGTAGTGACTGTGACTCGAAAGGGCATCGCCAAACATTTACGGCGTCTTCTGCATCCCAAAGAGGCTTTGAAAAGATGAAAAAAAATAAGCCAGCTCATTGGGCGGGCTTCGTTGAGGTGAGTGCCATTGATAAGGCCACTCACTGCTGGAGATCGCGGTATCAACCGCCTTTGTACAGCGCCGGGAACAGCTGTTTCAGGTGGACGACCTTCGGCGCATCGTTGCGAACGATGTACCCGTCGTCGGGATTGAGGCGCGCGTAATCCTGATGGTAGGCCTCGGCGGGGTAGTACGCCTTCAGCGCACTCACCTTGGTCACGATCGGCTTCGCGAACACCTTGGCCACATTCAGTTGAGCGATATAGGCCGTCGCTGCCTTTTGCTGGCCGGCGTTGCTGTAGAAGATTTCCGAGCGGTATTGCGGTCCTGTGTCCGGGCTCTGGCGGTTGAGCTGGGTTGGATCGTGCGCGACCGAGAAGAACACTTTCAGCAACTGGCCGTAGCTGACCTTGGCAGGGTCGTAAACCACCTTGACCGCTTCGGCATGTCCGGTCAGGCCGCTGCTGACCATCGGGTATTTCGCCGAGACGGCACTGCCACCCGAATAGCCAGAGGACACCTGCCTCACGCCCTTCACGTGCTCGAACACTGCTTCAACGCCCCAGAAACAACCGCCCGCAAACACCGCGACCTGGTCGCCGCTGGCTGCGGGCGCATCGACCTTGGGGTTGGGCAGGGGGACGGGCTTGCTGCTGGCGAACACCGGTGCAAGCGCGAGGAAGCCGACGCCGACTGCGAGCGCGAGCAGGGAAGCAGTGATCTTGGAACCATCGAACTTCATTGCGATCTCTCCATGGAGGTCATCTGACGGGCGATTTCGCCAGGCGGGTTTGGGTGCGCGAGCGACGTTTGGAAGCTGCGCTTGAGCGGCCGCATCAGCTCAGCCTAGCGAACTGCAGCGCTACCGAGTTCATGCAATAGCGCAGGCCGGTCGGGCGCGGGCCGTCGTCGAACACGTGGCCCAAGTGCGCATCGCAGCGGGTACACACCACTTCCGTGCGTGCCATGCCAAAGGTGCGATCGACGTGCTCGACCACATTTTCCTTCGCGATCGGCTGCCAGAAACTCGGCCATCCGGTCCCCGAGTCGAATTTCGTGGCCGAATCGAACAGCGCAGTGCTGCAGCAGATGCAGCGGTACACGCCCTTGTCCTTGAACTTGTCGTACTTGCCCGAGAACGGCCGTTCGGTCCCGGCACGCCGCGCGACATCGTAGGACGCGGCCGGCAACTGCTTGCGCCACTGCGCATCGGTCCTGACGACCTTGTCGAAGGTGGCGGTCTTGAGTCGTTTGCCTGCATTGGAAAACTCGACCAGCACAACCTTGCCGCCCACGCTTTTCTTTGCGACCGGCGCGGCAGCGGCGCTGTTTCGCGTGCACCCCAGGGCGAACGCGGTCAGCGCGAGCGTGGAGGACACCAGGAAACCGCGGCGCGAGGCCTGCTGGATGTGCGGGGTTGTGATCGAAGTGGTCTTGGTCATGGGCTTCAATACGCTGCAAGGAACATGTCTGGATGCAGCTTGCGCGCTGCAATGTTCATATAGAGCATGCAAGGGGCGTCGGATTCCCCGCGCTGAGCCCGGGCTCAGGTTGGGTTCACCCTGCCATGCGGCAAGGGCGCCCATGCCCGCGGCATCGATTTTCGTAGGTGCGGCTGCAGCTGGTCCAGAACCGTGGGCGGGGCATTCCCTCAAATTTGGGAAGACGCAACACCGGGGCGCACAATACGCACCGTTTCCAGCCGGTTTAAACCCATGTCCGACGATACCGCCACGCCCCTGTTGTTTGCCGATCTGGGCTTGTCGGCGCAGGTGATGGCGGCCGTCAGCGAGATCGGCTACGAATCGCCGTCGCCAATCCAGGGTGCGACGATCCCCGCGCTGCTGGCCGGGCGCGACCTGGTCGGGCAGGCGCAGACCGGCACCGGCAAGACCGCCGCGTTTGCTCTCCCGATCCTGACGCGCATCGATGTGACGAAAACCAGGCCCCAGGCGCTGGTGCTTGCACCCACGCGCGAGTTGGCGATCCAGGTCGCCGAGGCGTTCCAGCGCTACGCGGCGCAGATCCCTGGCTTCTACGTGCTGCCGATCTACGGCGGCCAGAGTTACGGCCCGCAGCTGAGCGCACTCAAGCGCGGCGTGCATGTCGTGGTCGGCACGCCCGGTCGCGTCATCGACCACCTCGAGCGTGGCTCGCTGGATTTGTCGGAACTCAAATGCCTGGTGCTCGACGAGGCCGACGAGATGCTGCGCATGGGCTTCATCGACGATGTCGAGACGGTGCTGAAGAAGACGCCGGATTCGCGGCAGGTGGTATTGTTCTCGGCGACGATGCCAACACAGATCCGGCGCCGCGAAGATGCCCTCCGGGACGGCTACCGGGCGTCGTTCCTGCACGTGCTGGAAGGCGTCCCGTTGCCCGAGCCGATGCCGGCGGCGCTCGAT
>JBDSEX010000095.1:0-4145 GCA_039919835.1 Luteimonas sp. | reverse complement strand
TGATCCCGTTCGTGATGCCGGAATACATCACGGCGATTGACTTCGAGACGCGCACGATGACGGTCGATTGGGAGGCGGATTTCTAAATGGATCTTGGATTCGTAACTGGCGAAAAGCCTGTTTACTCTTGCTCAAAATTTCCGCGAAGGCGGGAATCCAGTGGCTTTGCATTTAAAGGTTAAAGTCACTGGATTCCGGGCTTCGCAGGAATGACGGCCCGAGGCTCGCCAAGACCGACTGCCCACGACAGCATGCGCATCGACCTCATCAGCCTGTTTCCCGAATTCGTGACGCAACTCGCCGGACACGGCGTCGTCGGCCGTGCGCAGGGACGCGGTTTGCTGGCGCTGCACGGCTGGAACCCCCGCGATTACGCCGAAGGCAGCTACCGCCGCGTGGACGACCGTCCCTTTGGCGGCGGCCCGGGCATGGAGATGTTGATCGATCCGCTGCTCGCCAGCCTCCAGGCGGCACGCGAGGCTGACCCGGCACCGGCCCGCGTCATCTACCTCAGTCCGCAAGGCACGCCGCTGACCCAGGCCAAGGTGCGTGAACTGGCGTCGCGCGAACGCATGATCCTGCTCTGTGGCCGCTACGAGGGCATCGATGAGCGACTGATCGCGGCGGAAGTGGACGAGGAAGTTTCGATTGGCGATTACGTGCTGTCCGGCGGTGAACTGGCCGCGGCGGTGGTGATTGATGCCGTCGCGCGGCTGCGGGACGGCGTCCTGAATGATGCCGAGTCCGCGGCGCAGGACAGCTTCGAAAACGGTTTGCTCGACTGTCCGCACTACACCCGCCCAGTCGAACATGCGTTCGGTGAAGTGCCCGCGGTGCTGATGTCCGGCAACCACGCCGAGATCGAGCGGTGGCGGCGCCAGCAGTCGCTGGGCCGCACGTGGTTGCGGCGTCCCGACTTGATCGACGTGGCCAGCCTGTCCAAGGCGGATCGGCAGTGGCTCGAGGCATTCAGAATCGCGAATCAACCCTCGGCGGGCGACACCTAAGCCCTAGCCACACACAAGGAACCTAGCAATACAAGGAGCGAGGCCGCTATAATGCGCGGCTTCGCAACACCCGGCCGGCATGCGCGATCCGCCATTGCCCGGCACTCCGACAACAACGACACAAGCAGACCGTGCCATGACCAAGCCATCCCTGAATACATTGCTGCAGGAATTCGAATCCGCCCAGATCCAGCGCAAGCTGCCCGACTTCGGACCGGGCGACACCGTTGTCGTCAACGTCAAGGTCAAGGAAGGCAACCGCGAGCGCGTGCAGGCGTACGAAGGCGTGGTTATTGCCAAGAAAAACGCCGGCCTCAATTCGGCCTTCACCGTACGCAAGATTTCGCATGGTTTCGGCGTCGAGCGCGTGTTCCAGAGCCATAGCGCGATCATCGATTCCGTGCAGGTCAAGCGCCGCGGCGCCGTCCGCGCCGGCAAGCTGTATTACCTGCGTGGGCTGGAAGGCAAGAAGGCACGCATCCGCGAGGATCTGGCCGGACAGGCCAAGGCCACGGCCGCCGCGAAGGCCGCTGCCGCTGCCGCCGAGTAAGACTTCGTAGCATCGCTTCGCCAGCGGCCACCTTCGGGTGGCCGTTCTCGTTTTGATTGGTGGTGCGCCCAGCGGAGGTCGGTGGAGGCACGTCTGCCCGATGAGAGGACGCTACGATCAGATTCCGTGTCGCCGGAATTCGGGGCGATCCTGTCGTGAAGCGGCAGACGCCGCTGCGCCCTACCTGCACCACACAAGCTGGCCATTCCACTCTGCGAGCTTCGGATCATTGAATGGACGAGACCACAACGACGATCCGCCTCGACATCTGGCTATGGGCTGCGCGTTTCTACAAAACACGTGCGGTGGCGAAGCAGGCCATTGAGACGGGCAAGGTTGACGTCGGCGGCGATCGCGCCAAGCCGTCACGCAACGTGCGCGTGGGCGATGCGTTGAAGATCGTTCGTGGTGACGATACTTTCGGCGTGGAAGTAACGGGCCTTAGCGAGAAGCGCGGCGCCTCCAGCGTCGCGCAAACCCTTTATCGCGAAACCGAGACCTCGATCGCCCAACGGCTGGCATTGAGCGCGCAGCGCCGAGCGGAGCGCAACGGCTACCAGGCTCCGCACACCAAGCCCGACAAGCGTGCACGACGCCTGATCCGCGCCCTCGGCGATATCGACGCACTCTGATCACTGCGCTCGCCGACGTCGCGGCAGCCGATCAAACGCCTCAGCGCCGTCCGCCCAATGCCTCGCCCCCCATTTTCAACAGGTCGCCCATGCCGATCTGTCCATCGCCGTCGCGATCCAGCACCGCGCCAAGCAGGCCTCCACCGAGTCCACCCTGCTGGCTGACGCGCTGGTGTTCCTGCCCCAGCGCGCGTCCCAGGACCTCTGGCGTGGCTTCGGCCTCGCCTTGACCGGACTGCCCTTTCTCGAACATTCGTTTGGCCAGATACGCCATCACGATGGGCGCGAGCAGGCGCAGCAACATGCCGGCTTTATCGTTGCCGAGACCGGTGGCTTGGCCGAGGCCCTGTTCGGCACGCGGTTGGCGGCCGCCGAAAATGTGGCCAAGGATGTCGTTGCCTTGACCGCCGCCGCCGAGCACCGAACCGAGCACATTGCCGAGGTCGAGGCCGCGATGATCCTTTTGCAGTGCCCCGTACAACGCATTCGCGCCATCCCCCTGCGAAGCATTGCGTCCGAGCGCGCCGATCAGCAAGGGCAGGGCGGCGCTGATCGCGCCCGCCATCTGTGCGGGGCCGATGCCGAGCTGCTGCGAGATTTTCTGCAGCGGCTGACCTTCCAGCTGGGTATAGATGCCGTCGGTGATGGTGTCGCTCATGTGCTGGTTCCTTACTGGTGGGTGTCAGACCAGCACGCTATGCGCGGGATAGTTACGGGACCGCGAACACCTAGAGAGCCTTGAGCCGATACACGGCCTCCAGGGCCTGCTTGGGCGTCAGTTCGTCCGGATCCAGCGCGGCCAGCGCATCGAGCGCGGCCGATGCTGGCGCGAACAGTCCGATCTGTTTCGGTGTGTCCAGCGCTTGCGGCGACATGTCCGCACTCGGCGATTCCGGACGTTGTTCCAGTTCCGCGAGCCGCCTGCGTGCCTGTTCCAGCACGGGTTTGGGCAGGCCCGCGAGCGCGGCGACCTGCAGGCCAAAACTGCGATCGGCCGGACCGTCCTTCACGGCGTGCATGAACACCAGCTCTTCTCCATGTTCGACTGCATCCAGGTGTACGTTGGCGATGCCGTTGCTGGGTTCCGCAAGCGCGGTCAGCTCGAAGTAATGCGTGGCGAACAAGGTGTAGCAGCGATTGACCGACGCAAGGTGCCGCGCGACCGCATCGGCCAACGCCAGGCCATCGTAGGTCGACGTGCCGCGACCGATCTCGTCCATCAGCACCAGCGACTGCGCGGTGGCGTGGTGCAGGATGTAGCTGGTTTCGGACATTTCGACCATGAAGGTCGACTGCCCGCGCGCAAGGTCGTCGCCGGCGCCGATCCTGGTCAGGATGCGGTCGATCGGGCCGATCACCGCGCGCGTCGCCGGCACGAAGCTGCCGATATGCGCGAGCAGCACGATCAGCGCGTTCTGGCGCATGTAGGTGCTCTTGCCGCCCATGTTCGGACCGGTGATCACCAGCATGCGGATTTCGGGCAGATCGGCATCCGCGTCGGTGCTGCTTGCGCCGAGCACCAGATCATTGGGCTCGAACGGCTGCTCGCGCACCGCTTCGACCACCGGATGGCGGCCGCGCTCGATCCGCAGCCCGGGCAGGTCGGTGAGTTGCGGCTGCGACCAGTCCAGCGCCTGCGCGCGTTCGGCGAAGCCGGCCAGCACATCGAGTTCGCTCAGCGCCGCGGCGCAGCGGCGCAGCGATTCAAGATTTTCGTTGAGCGCATCAAGCAGGCTTTCGTACAGCAGTTTCTCGCGGGTCAGTGCACGCTCGCGTGCCGACAGCACCTTGTCCTCGAAGGTCTTCAGTTCTTCGGTGATGTAGCGCTCGGCGCCGGTCAGGGTTTGCCGGCGGGTGTAGTGGACCGGGGCCTTGTCGATCTGGCCCTTGCTGATCTCGATGTAGTAGCCATGCACGCGGTTGTAGCCGACCTTCAGCGTGGCAATGCCGGTGGCC
>JBDSEX010000084.1:0-4195 GCA_039919835.1 Luteimonas sp. | reverse complement strand
TCGGATCGTCGGCGTTGAGCACCGCGCAGTCCTTCGCTACCTCGACAACGATGCGCTTGACTTCAGCCAGCTGCTCCAGCGTGTCGATGCCTTTCAGGCCGAGATGATCGGATTGCACGTTGATCACCGCGCCCACGTCCACGCACGGCACGCCCATGCCCGATCGCACCAGCCCGCCGCGCGCTGTTTCGAGGACGGCCAGGTCGATCTGCGGATCCGACAACACCATGCGTGCCGACACAGGACCGGTCATGTCGCCTTTGACCGTGCATTGGCCATCGATGTAGACGCCATCCGTGGTGGTGAGCCCCGGCGTGTAACCGCCCATCTTGGCGATGTGCGCGAGCATGCGCGCGGTGGTGGTCTTGCCGTTCGTGCCGGTGACCGCGGCGATTGGCACGCGCGAGAGCGTGCCGATCGGGAACAGCATGTCAATGACCGGACCTGCGGCATCGCGCGGCGTGCCTTCGCTCGGCGCGACGTGCATGCGGAAACCGGGCGCGGCGTTGACTTCGCAGATCGCGCCTCCAATGGACTTGTAGCTTTCGGCGATGTTGGGCGAAATGAAATCGACGCCGCCGATATCCAGCCCGATCGCGCGCACCGCGCGGATCGCCATGTCGCGGTTGTCGGGATGGATGATGTCGGTGACGTCGGTGGCGGTGCCGCCGGTGGAAAGGTTCGCGGTGGAGCGCAGCGGGACGATTTCGCCGTCGGATGGCACGGATTCCGCGCTGTATCCCGCGCGGGCCAGCATCAGTTCGGCCTGCGAGTCCAGCTCCAGGCGCGTCAATACCTTTTCGTGGCCAACACCGCGGCGCGGATCCTGGTTGACGCGCTCGACCAGCGCGGCAACCGATTGTTTTCCGTCGCCGACGACATGCCCAGGCGTGCGCCGTGTCGCGGCAATGAGCTCGCCGTTGATCACCAACAGCCGATGGTCGTCACCGGGACAGAAGGTTTCCACGATCACCGAGCTTGAATGCTCCCTGGCCGCCTGGAAGGCCGCGCGGATGTCGTCGTCCTCGGTGATGTTGATGGTGATGCCGCGGCCGTGGTTGCCGTTGTACGGTTTCAGCACGACCGGCCCGCCCAGTTTCTTCGCCGCCTTCAGTGCGTCGGTCTGTTCGCTGACCAGCTCCTGTCGCGGCACCGGCAGGCCGAGTGCGCCGAGAATCTTGTTGGTTTCTTCCTTGTCGCTCGCAAGCTCCACTGCGATATATGGCGTGCGTCCGCTGACCGTGGCCTGGATGCGTTGCTGGTATTTGCCGTGGCCGAGTTGCAGCAGCGACTGCTGGTTGAGGCGCAACCACGGAATGCCGCGTTCCTCTGCAGCGCGCACGATGGATGCGGTGGACGGACCCAAGGCGCGACGTTGCGCGTAACGGATGAAGTCGTCGCGTGCCGCGTTCCATTCCCAATCATCGGGCACGCTGCCGGCAGGGCAGAGTTCCGCGGGCAACAGCGAACACAACAATTTCAGCGCGAGCTCGCCAGCCGCGATCCCTTCTTCCTTCTGCACGTATTCGTACACCACGTTGTAGACGCCAGGGCGGTCGTCGGCGGTGCGGGTCTTGCCGAAGGTGACGTCTTCGCCGGCGATGTTCTGCAGTTCGATCGCGACGTGTTCCAGCACATGCCCAAGCCAGGTGCCTTCACCTTCGCGCATGCGGCGGATGAAACCGCCAGGCTCGCGATACGAGCAACCGTGCTCGGCCAGGGTCGGCAATGCCGCGACCAGTCCATCGACGAACTCGCTACCGAGGCGGCCAGTGGGCCACGCTTCCAGTTCGCCAAGGTCGAGTTCCAGCTTGATGACCGGAAAGTGGGCGTACAGCGAGGGCCCGACATAGACGGTGCGATTCAGGATACGCATGCAGACCTCGTTGATGATGCGGCTCCATCATGCAGGAGCCGCGGAAAAGATTTATCCGCAGTGAGCGACGGAAGTCGCGAGCGGCAGAACGGTACGGCCCTCGCGAGCATGCCCTCCCAGGCTGGCGTCGGATCATTCCTTGGTCGTAAGCAACGTGCCCGGCGATGCCTCGCGCGTATGAAGGTTATAGGTTGCCCCGGCCACGAGCAGATGCACGGTGAGACCCAGCAGGCAGACCGGCTGGCTCTGCGACACGTCGGCCATCGACGAGAACTGCAGGTTGGAGGCATCCACCACCGTCAACGCGCCGCTGCCTTCGACTTCCAGCGTATTGTCCGGACCGATGAAGGCGGCGGTGTCTTCGTCGAGGCCGATGCCGATGGCGAAGGGGTTATAGGCCAGTGCGGCGACCAGACGGCCCAGTCGATCGCGCTGACGGAAGTGCTGGTCAATGATGAAACGGTTGGTCAAACCCAGGCCCGGTGCCAGCCGAACGCTGCCAGCGCGTGGCGACGAACCTTCCTTGCCGAACGCGATCATGTGCTCGCTGAGCACGCTGGCGCCGGCGCTGGTGCCGGCCACGGGGATGCCTTCCGCATTCCTTTTGCGGATGAGTTTCGCCGCGGTGGTGCCGCCCAGGATGGTGGAGATCCGCAGCTGGTTGCCGCCGGTGAAGAAGATGCCGTTGGCGCGCTCGAGTTCACCCAGGTAATCAGCGCGTTCCCCATCCTCGCGCGTGGCGAAGTCGACCGAGGACGAACTGCCTGCTTCAAGCCGTTCGAACAGCTCCTGGTATTTCTGGCCCGTGTTGGCCAGGCGGCTTGCCGTGGGGATGATGACGATGTGGGCATCGCGGCCGCCGCACAGGCGTACGAAGCGCTTGAGGATCCGTCGCCGCGTTTCCCTGTCCTCTGCGCCACCGATCGGGATGATCCATCCGCGTTGCGACCCTTCGGTGACTTTGCTCGGCATGCGGCGCGACACTCCTGCATCCCGGTTGCCCGGGATGACGATGATGGCGGCCCCGGCGCGATTCGAACGCACGACCTTCCCCTTAGGAGGGGGACGCTCTATCCAGCTGAGCTACGGGGCCTGAAGAGATGGATTATCGCAGACCGTTGCCGATCCTTCTTCCGAAGGAGGACCGACGCAAAAACGGCGCCTTTCGGCGCCGCTTGCAGGTCATGGTGGAGCGGAGGGGGATCGAACCCCTGACCTCCACGATGCGAACGTGGCGCTCTCCCAGCTGAGCTACCGCCCCATGACGCGGTGCATGTTAGCGGCCCGCGCCACGTCATGCCACTGCTCGGGAAGCGGATCGGCCAATGCGCACTCCCTGACGCCATCGCACTGGCGCACGCCTACAAACCCGCATTCGCCGGTAGGCTCCACTCAGCCTGCAGGCGTCGGTATTCCGCTTGCGGCATCAACACGAACACCGGACGCGCGTCGGCGCGCAGCCACGCCAGCAGCTCGCGCATGACGGGCTCGTCCATCGCCGTGCAGCCCGCGGTGGTGGTCTCGGGTGTTTTCCACAGGTGCGCGAAAATGCAACTGCCGGCGCCGGCAATGGCCTGCTGATTGTGTTCGATGACCATGCCGAGTTTGTACTGCTGGCTGCCCTTGGCATGGACGTCCAGGCGCATGGGTTCCGTCGAACCTTGCACGGCCGATTCGCCGACGACGCGGGAATCAACAATCCTGTTGTAGAGCGGCGACGCCGGCACGTCCATGCAGTAATGCGTCGCCTGCATGGGTAGATAGGACAAAGCAGTGTCGACCGAGGCGGCGTAACCGAACGCGTCACCGATGCGGAACACCCCGGCGGGCGCGCGGCCGTCACCTTCGCGTTTCATCGGGCCGGCGGTTTGTGTCGGATGCAGACCGAGGCCCCACGCGGAGCCGCTGCGGCCGATGACAACCGGCGCTGCCGTCCCGACTTGCGTCCAGCCACTCCCATCACGCGCGTAGCGGCGCAAGGTGCCGCTGGTGGCTTCCCAATCCGGGGTGGTGACGACGACAAGCTGGCGCGCGCCGGACCACCCTGCAATGTCATCACGAATTAAGTTGCGGCCGCACGCGCTTGCGAGCAGTGCAAGGATGATGGCCAAGCAGCCGATGAGGCGGTGGTTTGGTCGCATGGTGGTTTTCCCCGACGTTGGGTGCCGCAGGTGCCCCTGGCTCGATGCATCTGATACTACGCGTGCGGCAGAGCGCCACATCAGGAATCCAGCATCGACTGCATCCTCTCACGCGTCCCATCCAGCGCGTCCAGCCGCCGCCCGCTTTCGCACAGCAACACGAAGACCAGGTCCAGCA
>JBDSEX010000078.1:0-2936 GCA_039919835.1 Luteimonas sp. | reverse complement strand
CCGCTTCTGGCTCAACTCGCCCGACCTGTACGTGCCGGAAGTGATCTGGAGCCACACCGCAGAACGGGCACTCACGCTCGAACGGGTGTACGGGATCCCCAGCGACGACATCGCAGCGCTGACCGAGGCCGGTATCGACCTGAAAGCGCTGGCGGCCAAGGGCGTCCGCGTGTTCTACACGCAGGTGTTCCGCGACAATTTCTTCCATGCCGACGCGCACGCGGGCAACATCTGGGTCGATGCCGAGCGCAAGGAGAATCCACGTTTCATCGCGCTGGACTTCGGGATCATGGGGCAGCTCTCCAGCGAGGATCAGTACTACCTCGCCGAGAACTTCATGGCGATCTTCAACCGCGACTACCGGCGCATCGCCGAGTTGCACGTGCAGGCCGGCTGGATGCCGTCGCATATCCGCATCGACGAGCTCGAAGCGGCCGCGCGCTCGGTGTGTGAGCCGTACTTCACCCGGCCGCTGTCGGAGATCTCGCTGGCCGAAGTGCTGCTGAAACTGTTCCGCGTCGCGCAGCGTTATGAATTGACGCTGCAGCCGCAATTGATCCTGCTGCAGAAGACGCTGCTCAACATCGAAGGCGTCGGCCGCCTGCTCGACGAGAAACTCGACATCTGGGCCGTCGCGCGCCCGGTACTGGAACGCATCCTGGTCGAACGCTACAGCCCGCAGCGCCTCGCCGCGGAATTCCGCAAGCGCCTGCCGGAATTGATCACGCATGCGCCCGAGATGCCGCGCCTGCTGCACAGCTGGCTGACGCAACAGGTCGAAGGACGGCACGAACTGCGCATGCGTTCGACGGACCTCGCCGAACTCGCGAAAGCCGCGCGCGACGGGCAACGACGCACCGTGGCTGCCATCCTCGGCACCGGCCTGCTGGTCGCCGCTGCAGTCCTGTACGGCCTCGATGCAGGCGGCGCGCGTCTGATGGATGTACCCGCAGCCGCGTGGATCGCCGCTCTAGGCGGCCTGTGGGCCTTGCTTGCGGCGTGGCCGCGGCGGAATTGAAACTCCCTTCTTCCGAGTGGAGGGGTGAGGAAGGCTGCTCGCAGGCCATCGGCCTGCAGCCTGATGAACGCCCGACGGCTATGTCGTTGGGCCGGACGGGCTGGGGAGGGCGCCGAGCGAACCATGCGATCTCTGGCACTGCTGTGATCTCGCTCCTCCACTGCGGATGCAGGGTGATGCAGCCCGTTGAAGCCATCCGGCACAAGCTGTCGCTGCTGTGGTGTGTTGCTCCCCTGCGACTGCAGGGGAGGTTGGGAGGGGTTGCGTGAGCGCCCACGCATTCCCTGAAACGCCGGCACCCCTCCCCAGCCCGTCCAGCCCGCCGGCGCAGCCGTCGGGCGTTCGTCAGGCCGTAGGCCAGTGGCCTGCAAGCGGCCTTCCTCACCCCCTCCATTCGGAGGGGCGCGAGCGAAACGCCAGTGCCTTGGACGTGCGGTATGTCGACGCATTCCTCGCCGTCGTCAACAAGCCCGCTGGCCTGATGGTCCACGACAGCGCGCTTGCACGCGGCGAAACCGACTTCGCGGCCGACCGGTTACGCGAGCAGTTCGGCAAACCGATTTTCCTCGTACATCGGCTGGATCGCGCTACGAGCGGTTGCCTGTTGTTGGCGTTCGATCGCGAGACGGCATCCGCGCTTGGCAAGGCGTTGATGTCGCGGGATGCCGGGACGACGTTCGAGAAAAATTATCTGGCTGTGTGCCGCGGCTGGCCCGACGACGACTTCATCATCGACCATCCGCTCGATGGCGGCCCGGGCAAGTCGGTGAAGAAACCAGCGATCACGCATTTTCAGCGCCTTGCGATCAACGAGCTCCAAATGCCGTCCAATGGCTTTTCCACCTCGCGCTACGCGCTGCTGCGCGCACAGCCGCAGACCGGCCGTTTCCGCCAGATCCGCCGGCATCTCAAGCACGCGTTCCATCACCTGATCGGCGACAGCAGTCACGGCGATGGCCGCCACAACCGCAATTTCCGCATGCTCGGCATCCACCGGATGTTGCTGCATGCGGAGCGGCTGGCCTTCATGCATCCGCACACCGGCACGCGGGTCGAAGGCATTGCACCGCTCGATGCAGAGTTCGAAAAAGCGGTTGCCCTGTTCGACGTGGGCGCCGGCGCATGACCGGTGGCCGACGTGTCCCGCACTGCAGCATCCGGCGCATGCCGTCCGCCCGCAGCGAGCCCGCGAAGGAACAGCGTGAATCGCATTCGTGATGCAGTGACCGCGCCGCTGTCTCACTTTGCATAGAATCAGCGCATGGTCCAGGTAAGCGAGGCGATCGACATTCCCGAGTCCGAACTGGTCGAACGCTTCGTGCGCGCGTCCGGTCCGGGCGGGCAGAACGTCAACAAGGTGTCGACGGCGGTCGAACTGCGCTTCGATCTCGCCAACTCGCCATCACTGCCGGAGATCGTGCGCACGCGGCTGCTGGCCAAGCGCGATCGCCGCATCACCGACGACGGCGTGCTGGTGCTGAGCGCCCAACGCTTCCGCACGCAGGATCGCAACCGGCAGGATGCGCGCGAACGCCTCGCGGTCTTCATCGAGGGCGGGCTGCATGCACCCAAGCCACGCGTCGCGACCAAGCCGACGCGGGGATCGAAGGAACGCCGCCTCACCGGCAAGCGAGAGCGCAGCCAGGTCAAACGCGGGCGCGGCGCGGCCAAGGATTGGGAATGACCGCGCACGACGCGGCGAACGATATGGTGGTGCCGCTGCCGCCCAACGCGCCGCGCGTTCGGCCCAACATGTTCACGCGCTGGCTTGGCCGCAGCATCTTGCAACTGGGGGGTTGGCGCATGGCCGGGGCGTGGCCCGACGTGGCCAAACTGGTGGTGATCGCTGCGCCGCACACATCCAACTGGGACGGCATCTTCGGCTTCGCGGCGAAAATGGCCATGGGCTTGGAGGTCA
>JBDSEX010000063.1:0-3283 GCA_039919835.1 Luteimonas sp. | reverse complement strand
CGGCGATCACCGGACAGACCACCGCGATCATGCCGGTGCATTGCTATGGCAACCCCTGCGATGTCGAGCGCATCCAGGACATCGCCGACCGCTACGCATTGCGTGTGATCTACGACGCCGCGCATGCGTTCGGCGTGCGCTACAAAGGGCATTCACTGCTCAACCATGGCGATCTGTCGGTACTCAGCTTCCACGCGACCAAGGTCTTCAACACCTTCGAGGGTGGCGCCATCATCTGCAAGGACGCCAAGACCAAGCAGCGCATCGACCGGCTGAAGAATTTCGGCTTCGTCGATGAAGTGACGGTCACCGCGGCCGGCATCAACGGAAAAATGAATGAAATACAGGCCGCGTTCGGCTTGCTGCAACTGGGCTACGTCGACCGGTCCATCCAGGCCCGGCAGAAGATCGATGCGCACTACCGGACGGCGCTGGCGGGGGTCGACGGCATCATGCCGTTCGCGCCCTCTGCCGACGCCACGCAGAATCACTCCTACTTCCCGGTGCTGGTTGGGGATGCGTATCCCCTGACCCGCGACGCGCTGTACCAGAAATTGCGCGATGACGGCATCCTGGCGCGGCGGTATTTCTATCCGCTGATTTCCGACTTCCCGATGTATCGCGGGGCGCCGTCTGCAAGCCACGCCAACCTGCCGGTCGCGGCCGATATCGCATCCAGGGTGCTGTGCCTGCCGATCTTTCCGGACCTCACGTCCGAGGACCTCGACCGCATCCTCGGCGTCATCGCGGGATGAGCGACTTGAGTGCAGCATTGGTTACACCGGCGGCGAGGCCAGCTGCATGAAGGCCGCGATCATGCAGCCCTACCTGTTCCCGTACATCGGCTACTTCCAGCTGATCAAGGCAGTGGACGTGTTCATCGTCTACGACAACATCCAGTACACGAAGAAGGGCTGGATCAACCGCAACCGTTTCCTGCATGGCGGCAGCGACGCGATGTTCTCGCTTCCACTGAAGAACGATTCCGGCTTCCTGGATGTGCGTGAACGCAAGATCGCCACGGATTTCAACCGGAACAAGCTGCTGAACCAGCTGCGCGACGCATACCGCAAGGCGCCCCATTTCGCAGCGACGTTTGCACTGGTGGAGGACGTACTGGCCTGCGACGAAACGAACCTCTTCCTGTTCCTGCACCAGGCGATCCAAAAGACCTGCGACCACCTCGGCATCGACACCCCGATCGTGGTGTCCTCCACCATCGACATCGACCATGGCCTGCAGGGTGAGTCCAAGGTGCTGGCGCTCTGCGAGGCGGTCGGGGCCGACGCCTACATCAACTCGATCGGTGGTCAGGAGCTGTACTCACGGGAGACATTCGGCGCGCGCGGCATCGCACTGGCGTTCCTGCGTTCGACACTCGTCGAGTATCCGCAATTCGAGCATGCCTTCGTGCCGTGGCTGTCGATCATCGACGTCATGATGTTCAATCCGCGTTCGCGCATCGACCACGACCTGGTCAACGGATACACGCTGGTCTAGTACGTGCTGGTCTGGTGCGTGCTGGTCTAGTGCGTGCTGGTCTGGTGCGTGCCGTCTAGCAGGGGCTGCGCGCAGGACGCACGCCTTTGTTGCCCTGCTCGCGCAATCTGGTGCGCTGGCATGAGAATGCCACGGGGCCGGGGCTGTCGAAACCCAGTGCAATCCGCCTCCGGACGGCTTCCAGCCTCCGCGACCCGCACACCAGCAGCGCATCGTCCACCGGTGATCCCAGCGCCGTGATGCCGCATGCGACCGAAGCGGGCCGGACCCCCAACTTCCGCAGGGCGACATTGATGTTCCACTGGAAGAAGCTTGGGCAGGTATTCGACCCGGGCACCGTCACCGACCGCCCCTGGCTCAAGCAGTTCGCACAGGCCCCGTCGGTGCTCCTGTTCGAGCGCTTCGTCCGCGTGTACTTCTCCTGCCGGCCACTGCCGGATGCGAGCGGCCAGTACTGCAGCTACTCGGGCTATGTCGACCTCAACCGCGACAACCTCTTCGAGATCCTCGCGGTCGGCGACCAGCCGATCCTGGCGCTGGGCGGGCTCGGCGATTTCGACGAATTCGGCACGTATCCGGTGTCGGTGATCCGCGATGGCGAGGATGTGCTGGCCTACTACGCCGGCTGGACGCGCTGCGAATCGGTACCGTTCGATGTGGCCATCGGCATGGCCCGCAGCCGCGATGGCGGCAAGACGTTCGACAAGCCGGGGAAAGGCCCGATCCTGCCGGCATCGGTGGACGAGCCGTTCGTCCTCAGCGGGCCGAAGATCCGCCGGTATGGGGACCAGTGGCAGCTGTTCTACATCGCCGGCCGCAAGTGGGTCGTCGCCGATGGCCGTCCGGAGCCCGTCTACAAGATCCGCATGGCAACCTCGGGCGACGGCATGCACTGGAACAAGCTCAACCGCGACCTCATTCCCAGCCGGCTCGAGGAAGACGAGGCCCAGGCGTGCCCCGACGTGTTCTTCCACAACGGCCGATACCACATGTTTTTCAGCTACCGGTACAGCACCGGTTTCCGCGGTCGCGAGAAGGGTTATCGGATCGGCTACGCGGTCTCCGACGACATGCTGCACTGGACGCGCGATGACGCGAAGGCGGGCATCGACGTATCCGACAGCGGCTGGGACTCGGAAATGATCAGCTACGCGCATGTGTTCGAACTCGACGGCGCGGTCTACATGCTTTACCTCGGCAACCAGGTCGGCAGGCACGGCTTCGGCCTCGCCCGCCTCGAAGGCACGCTATGAGGCCCAGCGCATGAAGTGGACCAAGCTCGGCAGGATTTTCGACCCGACCGATTTTGCTTTGCCAAACGGATGCGAGGAATTCGCGCAGTCGCCGCAGGCGCTGGTGTTCGACGATTGCGTGCGCATCTATTTTTCCAGCCGGCAGCGCGACCCGCGCAACGGCAAGTACCTCAGCCATATCTGCTTCGCCGATTTCGACAAGACCTTCCAACGCGTGTTGCGGGTGTCCGATGCCCAGGTGATCCCGCTCGGCAAACTCGGCTGCTTCGATGAGCACGGGATCTTTCCGATGAACGTGCTGCGGCATGAGGGAAGGATTTTCGGCTACACCAGCGGCTGGACGCGGCGGGTCTCCGTGTCGGTGGATACCGGCATCGGACTGGCTTTCAGTGACGACGACGGCTTAACGTTCAACAAGACCGGTGACGGCCCGGTGCTCACTGCTTCGCTGCACGAGCCGTGCCTGGTCGGCGACCCATTCGTGCAGGTGCACGAGGGCCTGTTCCACATGTGGTACATCTTCGGCACCG
>JBDSEX010000087.1:0-3107 GCA_039919835.1 Luteimonas sp. | reverse complement strand
CCGTTTGATGGTGGTAGCGGAAGCCTATCCGGACCTCAAGGCCAATCAGAACATGATGCAGCTCACCGAAGAGCTGACCAGCACCGAAAACAAGGTTGCCTTCGCGCGGCAGGCGTTCAACGACTCGGTCATGAGCTACAACAACCGCCGTGAAGTATTTCCGTCGAGCGTGGTGGCGGGCATGTTCAAGTTCGATCCCGCGGCGTTGCTGGAAATTCCCGAAGACAAGCAGGCGATCGTGCGCGAAGCGCCAAAGGTGCAGTTCTGAGCCGCAGGAATTCTTGACACGAACCGGCTCGGGTCAACGCGGATAGACCGCAGGGTGTGCACGCTTCTCTTGCCCATCCTGCGGTATCCGCGAAGCGGTGGCCACATCCACAGGGTGTCCGCGCTACGGACTCGTCGTTCCCGCGCGGGCGGGAAATGCAGGCCGATGAAGTTCCGCAGATCAATCCTAGGGAACCGGCAATGTATGGGCATCCATTCCCGCCTGCGCGGGAATGACGGGCGAAACGCATGAACTTCTTCGAACAGCAAGCGGCCGCACGCAAAAGCTCGACACGTCTTGTCGTGCTGTTCGCGCTGGCCGTGGTCGGCATCGTGCTCGCGGTGGATTTCGCCGCATGGCTCGCGTTCGGCGGTGCCAGCGGCGAGCCGGGAGAAACGGGTGGGTTGCTGGCGTTCACCACGCTGGCGACGATCGGCATCATCGGCCTGGGCTCGATGTACCGCATCGCATCGCTCCGCGGTGGCGGCGAACCAGTGGCCTTGCAGTTCGGCGGCGTGGCGGTCCCCGAGAACACGACAGACACCCAGTTGCGGCGATTGCGCAATGTCGTCGAGGAAATCGCCATCGCATCCGGCGTGCCGGTGCCGCGCATTTTCGTGCTGGAGCACGAGGCCGGGATCAATGCGTTCGCGGCAGGTTATTCGCCGTCGGATGCCGTAGTCGCGGTGACGCGCGGCGCGCTTGAAAAACTTAACCGCGATGAGTTGCAGGGCGTCATCGCGCACGAGTTCAGCCACATCCTCAATGGCGACATGCGGCTCAACATCCGTTTGATCGGCGTCTTGTTCGGCATCCTCATGCTCGGCCTGATCGGCCGCAAGATCCTCCAGCACGGCCGCTTTGGCGGGCGCAGCAAGGGCGCGGGCGCGATCATCGGCGCAGCACTGATCGCGATCGTCGTCGGCTACATCGGCCTGTTTTTCGGGCGCATGATCAAGGCCGGCGTCAGCCGCACGCGCGAGTCGCTGGCCGACGCATCGGCGGTGCAGTTCACTCGCCAGACGGTGGGCCTTTCGGGCGCCCTGAAAAAGATCGGCGGCCTGGGCGAAGGGTCACGGCTCAACGAGCGCGGCGACGCCGAGGAAGTCAGCCACATGCTGTTCGGCGACGGGGTTGGCTTCAGTGGTTTGTTCGCGACGCATCCGCCGCTGCTGCGGCGCATCCAGGCGCTGGAACCGTCGTTTCGCGCCGACCAGCTCGACGCACTGCAGCGACGCTGGATCGCTTCGCCGCCCAACGGTCTTGAAGAAGACGTGCGCATGGGATTGGATGTGCAGGGCACCACGCGCCTGCCACCTGCGTCCCAGCAACTCGACGTCACTCCGCCAATGGTGTCGTCACAGGTCGCGCACCCTGCCGCGGACGACTACGCGCGCGCCGACAGTATCGTCGCCTCGATTCCGGACGGGCTGCGGACGCTGGCGGCGCAGCGCGACGAGGTGATGCCGCTGCTGCTGGCCTTGCTGCTCGATGACGACGGCGCGTTGCAGGCCATCCAGCGCACCGAAATTGCAGCGCGCCTGGGCGAAACCGTTGCGGCGTCGGCCGTGCAATGTCAATCGCGCCTGAAAACCGAGCTGCATCCACTGCAGCGCCTGCCGCTGGCGGCGCTGGCATTTCCGGTGCTGCGCCTGCGCCCGCGTCCCGAGCTTGATGCGTTCACTGACACCGTGCATGCCGTGATCAACGCCGACGGCGAGGTGTCCCTGTTCGAGTATTGCCTGGGCCGCCTGCTGCAGGTGCAGGTGCGCGAATCGTTGGATCCATCCCGATACGCGCGCTTCGGCCGGCGCAAGGCCGGCAGCGTCAAGCGCGAATTCGCGACCCTGTTGTCGGTGGTCGCACAGGCGGGCCACGATGATGCGGCGTCCGCGCAACGCGCCTATCTGGCCGGCATGCAGCGCGTGCTGCCGCGCGACCACGTGCCGTATCTGCCGCCCGCAAATGGCGTGCTCGCGCTCGACGCGGTCTGGGAGTCGCTGGATGCACTCGATCCTCTGGCCAAGCAGGTCATGGTGGAATCCATTACCTCTGCGATCAGCCACGACGGGCGCGTTTCAGTCGCGGAGGCCGAACTGTTGCGCACGATCTGCGGCGTTCTGCATTGTCCGTTGCCGCCAATGCTGGAACGAGGCGCGGCGTAGTCCAACGACGGATCCTGCCTGCTCGGAATGTCCTATTTCAAATCGGTCGCGCCCGGCACTGATGGTCGTCGCTGCGTTCGTGTCGTGGATGGGCAGGATCGGCCATCATCGATGCATGCAATGCTCGACCGGCACGCACGCGGATCCGTATGGCGAACCGCTGCCGCATGCATGCAGCCGATGCTCTTCGGGCCGCAGTCTCCCTGCGGCAGTCCGTCCTGCGCCCACTGCGATGGCCATTGTCCAAGTCATCGGCTAACGTGCGCGGCATGACGAATAGCCCCGGCGGACGAGTGCACAGTGGCGAATGGCGCGCGGTGGTGTTGTCGTTTGTCTATTTCTTCTGTGTGCTCGCCGCGTATTACGTCATCCGGCCGGTGCGCGAGCAATTGTCTGCCGCGGTCGGCTCGAAGCAACTGCCGGTGTTCTACGCGGCCACCTTCGTGGTCATGCTGGTGCTGGCCCCCGTATTCGGCGCACTTGTAGCGCGTTATCCGCGGCGGGTAGTGGTGCCGGCTGTCACGTTGTTCTTCATCGCCTGCCTGCTGGCCTTCATGCCGCTGTTCGCCGTGGAAGGACTGCTCACCGCACCGACACTGGGTGCGGTGTTCTTCGTCTGGGTCAGCGTGTTCAATCTGTTCGTGGTCTCGGTGTTCTGGAGTTTCATGTCCGAC
>JBDSEX010000086.1:0-4506 GCA_039919835.1 Luteimonas sp. | reverse complement strand
GACATCAGCAGAGATCGCAGCCGGCATCCTTGCGCTGCTGCGCCAGCGCGATCCCGCGTCCTCCATCTGTCCTTCGGATGTCGCACGCGCGCTTGCCGATGACGAGGCGCAATGGCGCCCACTCATGCCGCAGGTGCGGGAAGCCGCCAGCAGGTTGGCGCATGACGGAGCGGTCGTGATGACGCAGGGTGAGGTAGTGGTCGATCCGGGCGGGCAGCCACATGATCCGCTGCGTTTGCGTCGCGGACCGGCATTTCCGCTGACATGAGGGAAGGCCCGGGAAGCACCGTGGCAGTTCCACGGATAGTCTTCGCGCATGAAGACCTACATCGCCCTGCTGCGTGCAATCAACGTCGGCGGCACTGGAAAGTTGACCATGGCCGAGCTGCGTACGCTATGCGATGCGTGTGGCTTTGTGGACGTCCGCACATACATCGCCAGTGGCAATGTCGTGCTGCGCAGCGCTTCGACTGCGGCACAGGTGAAAGCGTCGCTAGAATCACGGCTGGCGGAGCATGCCGGCAAACCGGTCAGCGTGCTGGTGCGCAACAAAGCGGAGATGGCGGACGTGCTCGCCGACAATCCATTTCCGATGCATGCACCCAACCGGACTGTCGCGATTTTCCTCGACGATCCGCCGCCCTTGGATGCGTTGACAACCGTCAGCGGGCGCCAGGACGAAGAAATCGCGTTGGGCAAGCGCGAAATCTATGTGCACTACGGCGACGGCATGGCGGACTCCAGACTCAAGATCCCTGCGGGTCTGTCGGGCACGGCGCGCAACATCAATACAGTGATGAAACTGGTGGCGATGGCGGCAGGGTAATGCCGGGGGTGGAAAGAATGCGTCTCGGATTCACGCAGCTGGTTTGGTGGTTTCGCCCGCAGCTGCGGGCTCGGGCGCAGCCCCGGGCTGTTCTGTATATTCCCGGTAACGACAAGCAGCCTTGGCTAGAGGGGACCTGCATGGAATATGTCCCGGCTTTCGAGATGCGTGACGGCATTGCCGTCCTTCGGATTCGCGGCAGATCTTCCTTCGAGCTTGCGGTACAGCGTGTGGCCGCCGGAATTGCGCATGCACTGGCTCAAGGCCACGACTGCCTCCTCGTGGACGGGCGCGACGTCGCCGGTTTCAACCCCCCCAGTATTCCGGCGCGCCACGAAATGGTTCGGTATTGGGCCGCCGCTGCGCAAGGCCGGGTTCGAGTGGCCGTTGTCATCGGCGGTGCGTTTATCGACGCCGAGAAGTTTGCTGTACTAGCCGCAGCCAACTTTGGATTGGTGGCGAATGTGTTCGAGACGATGACGGAGGCCAGCGATTGGCTGCTTGGTCAGCGCGCCGAGACGGACGCGCGTCATTCCGTCAACTTCGAGCCGGGCCAGCTATGGCGCCCTTAAAAGTGAAGTGGACTGCTCGGCCCGAACGCTGAACGTCATGCGTTCCAGAAAAGTGCAAGGCGGGCAGGGACGATGGCCGCTGTGCGTTGTCATGATGAGGTTTCCGGCATGACAGGGATCAGCGCAGATGTCTGCTCGAAAAAACGCGTTGCATGCGGGCGTCAACCGCGCGTTCACTGCACGCAGACCGATGCAGGGCCATGCTGGGTCCATGGACCGCAATCGACGCGAGCTGGATGACGCGCTCGCATTATTGGAGGCGCGTTTGCCGCTGATGCTCAGGCAATATGCAGCGGCCGACACGTTTGCCGCGGTGTTTGCCAAGGCAACGGGCGTCATCGAGTCCGAGGCCGGAAGCGATGTTGCATACGCCCGCCGCAGCATTGATCGCCTGTTGGCCCGGCAGATCAAAGCGTCCCACTGACGCACGCGCCTCCGGTCAGGCCTGCCGGGCCGCACACCGGAGGACGGAGAGACCACCGGGCCGCTTTCGAATCACGCGCCACTGACTGCGCCGAGGCGGTTTATTTCGGCATTGACCACCACTGGCGAAGCGTGTCTACCCTGCGCCGCGATCTCGATCATGGCCCGTCCCATGCGCTCGGTGGTGGTGAAGTCGTTTGGCAGATATCGCGACGCCAGCGACAACGCGGGTGCGCCGACCGCATACACCGCTCGCAGCCAGCCGTGGCTTGAACGGACCTCGTTCACTGGTTGCACGCCGCCGGCGCGGAACATCACGGCGCGCAGGGGCAGCGCCTGCAATGCCACCTCGATCTCGCCCTTGATCCGCAACCACGGCACCGGACTGTGCGGGTCCGAGCCGGCACCGGACACGTAGACGAACGTCATCCCCGGGTTGGCCCGCGCGAATGTCTGGGCGACGTGCAAGGTCATGTCGAAGGTGACGCTGCGATACTCGCGGAGGGATGAGCCAACGATTCCGGCACCTGCGCAGTAGAAACACGCTTCCTTGCCGTGCAACTGATTTTCGATGGCCGACACGTCGGCCATGTCCGGGACCACCAGGTCTGTCAGCTTTGGATCGTCCCGACCACTCGGGGAACGGCCCAGCGATACAACCGAAGCAACGCGCGGATCGCGCAGGCATTCGATGAGAACACCCTGGCCAACCACGCCGCTGGCTCCGGTAAGAATGACATTCATCGCCGTTTCCGAAGTAACTGCAGAGTGCGGATTATGCAGCGGCGCCTTGACCATGGCAGTGAGGGTCGGAGATCGTTCCGTTCCCGGCGATCGAACATGAGGGGTCGATCCAGATCAAGGGCCAGACTGAACTTTCCACTTCATGAGAAAACAGCAAGGTGCCAGTTCATCCGGCAGCCTGCCCGCGCCAAAGCATCACTCCGTACACCAACAAAGAGGCCACCACGTAACCCGTTTCGACCATGGCGCGCCGTTGCGGATTGTCGCGGCTGCGCGTGGCGTCGATCAGGAGCTGCCGCAGCAGGAACGTGTAAAGCACGTAGTAAGTGAAGGGGACGACGTGCACCTGCCACGGGAAGTCCTCGATGCGCTTGCCGAAGCGTTCAAGGATCCAGCCGATTTGTGCGTAGATCCCGATGATGCCGAGCGCGGCATTGACCACCATCCACGACACGGCGTCGAACCCGAAGATGACCAGGTAGAAGACGATGTACACGAAGATGGCGATGCCGCCGTGGATGTACAGGAACATGATGTCGGGCGCATCCGCCATGTAGGCGATCAGGAAACCCGAAAGGCCGAACGCCAGCATGTGGACGCTGAAAAACGGATAGACAAACCACATCGCCTTGGGCCCCAGGACGCGGCCCGGCCCATCGGCCTTGGTGTTCGCGTGGGCTTGCTTCACGAAGCGGGTCAGCTTCATTTCACTGTCTCGGGTTGCTGTGACATGGTCCAGGTCACTCCTAGGATGGAAGTTTTTGAGCAGCGAAATGACGCCTTCGCACCGCTTGATTCCCGCTTGATTCAAGAGGTGAATCAACGCCGCGACGACTGAACCAGCGCGCGTGTGTACACGTCGTCGAGTTTGGGCCGGGTTGGTTCGGTGCTCTTGAACCAGTCCCGTTTCCGCCTCGCCGGCTTCTCCCCAACTTTGATGGGAGATCATACGCACCGATCATGCAGGTCCGTATCTGGCCAGCATGGCCGGTTCCAGCAGGAGCGGCGTACGATCAACACCCCATCCTCCCCGCGTGCGAGCGCTTGTGTGGTCCACAGAGGCGCGACCGACTCCCGGTCGCACCTCCAACGCGTCGGCTGGCTTGTCATGGAGTGTTATGGCATGTCATGGCTTGGCTTTCGCAGAGGGTTTGATCAAGGCATCGATGCCCTTGCTGCTCGGCCTGGCGGAAATCTTGAAATTTCCTAACGCGGTCTTGATCTCCGTACCGGCAGGAAAGACACCGGTGGGACGCGGGCCTGTACGCGCCATCGTGCACTCCGACGTGGCGGAAGGGCAGTGCACGCAACCGTTCTTGTTGCAGATGTCGATCTCTCCTTGTCCATTGACTGACCAGCTGCAGCGCGCACCGCTGGCGGTGCTGTCAATGCACATGCCCACCGCCGTGCGCCCATCAATTGCGTAGGCTGGCGCCGCAATGAAAAAAAGGGGCAGTGCGCACAGCGCCAGCCACAGGGCGGGTTGTTTCCGTGTCGGTATCATTCCAGTTTCTCCAGGTTCGATAGCAGCCCCTGTGTCTGGAGTGACGTGTAGCGAGCCGACTTGCGGCCAAGGCATGGATCAGCGCATCGCGTTCCAACCGGGCTGACCGATTCTGCCTGTGACGGGCAGCGCATTCGCATACATCAAGCGGCCGTACGCGTTGGGCAAATACGTTCTTGGCCAATCAAGCGCAGGCGAATGCCTGTTCATCGGTTTCGCAAACCAGCTAATCCCTTGGTCAATGCGGCATGCAGGATTCGAGTGCCTGGATGATCGCCGGTCGATCGGCTCGGAAGCACGTTTGCATGGCTGGCGGAACCTCGAGCGGCCCAAAAAAAAGGCGCCGATGATGCACGGCGCCATACTTGTCGCGGATCTGGATTCAGTGACTGTCTTTGGGCCCGTGGGAGCCGAAACTTTCCTTCGCACCTTGGTGC
>JBDSEX010000038.1:0-3446 GCA_039919835.1 Luteimonas sp. | reverse complement strand
TTGGGGTCGGCCAACGGTTGCTTCATCAATGGCAAACGCGTCCAGCAGGGCCATGCTGCGCCGGGCGACGAAATCGGCTTCGATACGCAGCGATTCCGCCTGGTCGCACCGGGTCAGGCGGAGCAGGTGCACGCCGTATCGCGGACCCACAGCGCCAAGCAGTCCTTCTCCGGATGGCGTTGGCTTGCCATTGCGGCATTGGCATCTGCCGTGTTGACGATCGCGTGGCTGTTACGTTGAACTCGTTCAAAGTCTGACTGCCGGCGGAATTCGCCGCGGCTCATTCCGATCAGATTCGTTCCGACGAACGTAACGCTTTCATCCCCATGCATCCGCATCATCCATGTGATCCCTGGGACGATTCGGCAATCGCATCAACCTCTGCGTTCTAGCCGCGCGGCCGCCCGAGCTTCATCGACAGGTCGATGGCGTGAACGTTCTTGGTCAGCGCGCCGATGGAAATGTAGTCGACATCGTCTTCGGCAATGCGCCGCACCGTGTCGAGATCGACGCCACCGGACACTTCCAGAGGGATCCGTCCCGCGGCGATGCGAACCGCCTCGCGTCGACTCTCCGCAGCGAAATCGTCGATCAGGATGCGTTCGCAACCCGCGGCCAGCGCTTGCTGCAATTGCTCGAGCGTTTCCACTTCGACGATCAAGGGCAGCTGCGGATGCATGGCACGCGCTGATGCAATGGCCTTTGTGAGCGAGCCCGCGGCGCGGATGTGGTTCTCCTTGAGCATCACCGTGTCGTAGAGCCCCATGCGGTGGTTCTCCCCGCCACCGGCGCGCACCGCGTATTTCTGCGCCAGCCGCAGGCCCGGAAGCGTCTTGCGCGTATCCAGGATGCGTGCCTTGGTGCCGCGCACGGCGGCGACGAAGGATGCCGTCATGGTGGCGGTGCCGCTGAGCGTCTGCAGGAAATTCAGGGCCGCGCGTTCGGCGCTGACCATCGCTCGCGCATGGCCTTCGAGCGTTGCCAGCACCGTGCCCGCGGCGACATGATCGCCCTCGTCAATCTGCCACTGGATGCGCACGTCGGGATCCAGCATGCGATGGCAGGCATCGAACCAAGGGCGACCTGCTATGACCGCATTGTCCTTGCACAACAGATACGCCACGTCGGCATGGTCAGGCAACAACGCAGCAGTGACGTCGCCGCTGCCAATGTCCTCGGCCAGCGCGCGCGCAGCATCCGCGTCGATTGCGTCACCGGGCGGCGGGACCAGCGTCGTGGTCAATGCGGGCGTTCCGTGGCGTGGCGTTTCATGGATTCGGGAAGTCGGCTATCTGCGCAGTGGCGATACCCTCTTCGACCAGCAAAACCGGAATGCCGTCGTCGATCCGATACACGGTCTTGCCATCACGCGTCAGCAACGCTTCGCGGATCGCATCGCCCTGGGCGGTGCCATCGACGCGGTTTACCGCCTGGGCCGCAATGGCGCGATTCAACCCATCCAGGCCGCGTTTGTCGAGCCGGGCCAGCGGTTGCCGCGTGGCGGGACACACGAGGATGTCGAGAAGTTTGCGATCCATGACGACGCCGTTCTTTCAGGAGGCCGGTAGAATACGTCTTTGCGACAGGGGACAGTCATGTCTGCCAACCCGAAAGATCCGTCGACGCCTTTGTTGGTCGGCATCGTGATGGGCTCGCGTTCCGACTGGGACACGATGCAGCACGCCGCGCAGAAACTCGAGGCGCTGGGCATTGCGCATGAAGTGCGCGTGGTCTCCGCGCATCGCACCCCGGACCTGTTGTTCGAATATGCCGCGAGCGCTGCCGGGCGCGGACTGCGCGCGATCATCGCCGGCGCGGGCGGCGCGGCGCATTTGCCGGGCATGCTCGAGGCCAAGACCGCCGTACCGGTGCTGGGCGTGCCCGTGCAGAGCAAGGCGTTGAACGGACTTGATTCGCTGCTGTCGATCGTACAGATGCCGGCGGGCGTCCCGGTGGCGACGTTCGCGATCGGCAATGCCGGTGCCTCAAACGCGGCATTGTTCGCGGCGGCGATCCTTGCAAGTGGCGATGCGAAGATCGCGGCGGCGCTCGCGGCATTTCGAGCGCGGCAAACCGACGACGTGATCAATAATGACGATCCACGGAAATGAGGGATTTCCGCCCATGCTGAGCTTGTCGAAGCAGGAACCGCGCGCCCGTTCGGGACTTCCACGTGGTCGGGGCATGGGCCACTCGGCGTGACGACGGTTGGCATCCTCGGCGGCGGGCAACTGGCCCGCATGCTCGCGCTTTCCGGTGCGCCGCTCGGCCTGCGCTTCCTGGTGATGGATACCGCGCCAGATGCCTGTGCCGGGCAATACGTGCCGATGCTGGTTGGTGACTACCGTGACGAAGTGATGCTCGCGCAGTTCGCTCATCAGGTGGACGTGGTCACGTTCGATTTCGAGAACGTGCCTGCCGAATCAGCGCAATGGCTCTCCGAACGGGTGGCGGTGTTTCCGAATCCTCGCGCGCTGGCAGTAGCACAGGACCGGCTCGCTGAAAAAAACCTGTTTCGCGAATTGAATATTCCCGTCCCGGAGTTCGCCGCGCTCGCATCCCGCGAAGAGCTCGATGCGGCCATCGCCAAGATCGGCGTGCCTTGCATCCTGAAGACGCGTCGCCTGGGTTATGACGGCAAGGGCCAATTCCGGATTCGGGAGGCGGAGTCCCAGCGTGGGGCGGCGGGACGCCTGGAGCCCCGAAGCGCATGCGCCGATGCGAACTCGGCCTGGGCAGCGTTGGGCGCACAAGCGTCAACCGTCGGCCTGATCCTCGAAGCGTTCGTTCCCTTCGATCGCGAACTGAGCGTGGTCGCGGTGCGCGGCCGTGATGGCCAATTCCGCATGTGGCCGCTGACCGAAAACTGGCATGTCGATGGCGTGTTGTCCGCGAGCCTCGCGCCCGCGCAAGTCGATGCCGAACTGTCCGCGACCGCGTTTGCGCATGCACGGCAAATTGCGGAATCCCTCGACTATGTCGGCGTCTTCGCGCTGGAGCTGTTTTGCCGCGACGGCCAACTGCTTGCCAACGAACTCGCGCCGCGCGTGCACAACTCCGGACACTGGACGATTGAAGGCGCGGAAACGTCACAATTCGAGAACCACCTGCGCGCAGTGCTCGGCTTGCCGCTGGGCGATACGCGCGTGCTTGGTCATGCCTGCATGTTGAATTGGGTGGGTATGCTGCCCGAGCCGTTGGCGGTGCTGCGCGAGAGCGGCGGACATTGGCACGACTACGGCAAGTCGCCGCGTGCGGGGCGCAAGGTGGGGCACGCGACACTGCGCGCGGAAACCGCGGGTGAGCTCATCATTGCACTGGAACGCGTGGCGGCGGCAGCGGCCCGCCAGGCGCAGATCGAGCCGGTCGTCGCGCGACTGCGGGCGTGCGATTGAATCCTTTTCACCTCTCATTCGCCGTGCCCGATCTGCGTGGCACTGCGAAGT
>JBDSEX010000046.1:0-5085 GCA_039919835.1 Luteimonas sp. | reverse complement strand
ATCGAAGCGGCTGGCGCAGCTTTGGGGTTGGCTGCTCGTTGTGCCGGTGGTGTGTTTCACCCCCGCCTGGGCCGCGTCCGCGACATCGACGCAACCTCTCTGGACGCATCCCCTGGCGCTGGCCGGTTACGTGCTGTTGCTGGGCATGCTGGTGTTGTCGGTGGCGCGTTACTTCGAAGCGCGCAAGCGCATGCATCAACGCTATTTCGACCAGATCCGCGAACGCGAGGAACGGTTGAAGGTGGCGTTGTGGGCATCCGAGGAAATATTCTGGGATTACGATTTCAAGGCCGGTTCGATGCACCGCATGAGCGTGGAGGAGGAATCCAGCGCCGGCGAGATCGAACTGTTCAGTGAAAACGATCCCGATCACCACATCCATCCCGAAGACCTGCCGCTGGTTCGCGAGCGCATGCGCGCGCACAGCCACGGACACGTGCCTTTTTTCCTCTCCGAACATCGCACCCGCGAAACCGGCGGCGAATGGGTGTGGGTCCGCGCGCGTGGCCGGGTGGTCGAGCGCGATGCAAACGGTCACGCGTTGCGCGTCGCCGGCACTGCGCGCGACATCACTGCCTACCGCAGCGAAGCGCGCGACCGGCGCATCGCCAGCGAAGTGTTGCGCAGCATGACCGAGGCCGTGTGCGTGTTCGATCGCGCATTCCATTTCACCTCGATCAATACCGCCTTCGAGTCGATGTCGGGATACGCAGGAGGCGAGTTGATCGGTCAATCCACTTCGCTCCTCGACAACGTGCGGCACGATGCCGCGTTCTATCGCGGCATGCGCGATGCGCTTTCGGCTGAAGGCCATTGGGCGGGCGAGATGTGGCAGCGGCGCAAGGACGGTACTGAATTCCTGTCTGGCGTCGAATGCAACGTGATCCGCGACGCGACGGGCGAACCGGAGCACTACGTGGCCGTGCTCAGCGATGTCACCGACAGCCGGCGCGCCGAGCAGGAGCTGCGCTTCCTCGCCAACTACGACACGCTGACCAATCTTCCCAACCGCACGCTGCTGTCCGAGCGACTGTCGCAGGCGATCGTGAATGCGCGCCGCGACGACAGCAAGGTCGCGGTCCTGTTCCTGGACCTGGACCGGTTCAAGGACATCAATGATTCGCTGGGACACGCAGCCGGCGATCGCATCCTGCGCGCGGCCGCGGCGCGCCTGCGCGAAGTATCGCCGGCCGAAGCGACGGTCGCGCGGCTAAGCGGAGATGAGTTCACCATCGTGCTCGAACATGTCAGCGACCCCCATCAGGCCGACACGCTCGCACGCGACATCATCACCGCCTTCGATGCGCCACTGGCTGTGGAAAACCGCCGCGATATCGTGATTTCTCCGACCATCGGCATCAGCCTGTACCCCGATCATGGACAGGTGCCAACCGACCTGCTCAAGCACGCAGATACCGCGATGTACCAGGCCAAGGCCGCGGGAAGGCACACGTTCCTGCGTTACACCGACCAGATGGAATCGGACCTGCGGCAGCGTGCGACGCTGTCCGGCGCGTTGCGCAAGGTGCTGGAAAACGGCGAGCTGCGGCTGGTCTTCCAGCCGCGGGTATCGCTGCGTACCGACAAGATCACCGGCGTGGAAGCGCTGCTGCGCTGGGAGCATCCGCAGTTCGGTGATATTCCACCCGATCGATTCATTCCCTTGGCCGAAGAGAGCGGCATGATCCTTGCGATCGGTGAATGGGTGCTGCGAGAAGCCTGTGCCACGCTCAAGCGCTGGCGCCAGCACGGCATGGATCTGCTGGTGATGTCGGTGAACGTGTCGGCGTTGCAGTTGTTGCGCGGCGACCTTCCGGAACTGGTGGCGCGCCTGCTGGACGAGTCGGAACTCCCCCCCGACCAGTTTGAAATCGAACTTACCGAAAGCGTGGTGATGGGCAACGCCGAGCATACAGCCGAGTCGCTGCACACCTTGCGCGCACTGGGCGTGCGGCTTGCGGTGGACGACTTCGGCACCGGTTATTCGTCGCTGGCCTATCTCAAGCGCCTGCCCATCACTACGCTGAAGATCGACAAGGCTTTCATCGACGAAATCCAGGACAACGCCGACGACCAGGCCATCACCACATCCATCATCGCCATGGCCCGCTCGCTGGGCCTGACCGTGATCGCAGAGGGCGTCGAGCACCAGGCGCAGGCCGACTTCCTCCAGGCGCATCACTGCGATGAGGTACAGGGCTATTGGCTTTCGCCGCCGCTGGATCCGTACCGTTGCCTGTCGTTCCTGCGCAACCACACGCCGCGGGTCGCAGGGCCGGCTTGACGGCAGTCCGGGGCTTGGGTTGGATGCCGAAGCCGGCTTGACCCGCAAGGCGGCGGTGCTATCGTGCCGCTCATGGAACCCGCTGATGCCATCTCCCAGCTGCGCGCCTTCGCCGAGCGCATCGATCAGCTCGTTGCGCATGCGCAACGGCTCGGAGAGGAGAATCGCAGCTTGCGTGCGCAGCAGGAGCAACTGGTCGGCGAGCGTTCGCAGCTGCTGGCGAAAAATGAACAGGCGCGCTCGCGCGTGGAAGCGATGATCACGCGGCTCAAGTCGCTGGAACAGCACACATGAGCGCAAGCGAACCGGTCAACGTCCGCGTGCTCGACCGCGAATACACAGTCGGCGTGGAGCCCGAAGGTAAGGACAGCCTGCTGGCGGCCGCGAAGCTTCTGGACAACAAGATGCGAGAAATCCGCGGCAGCAACCGAATGGCGGCCGTGGACCGCGTGGCAGTGCTGGCCGCATTGAATCTCGCGCACGAACTGCAACAACTTCGTCACGACAACGACCTGAGAGACCGCGAACTCACGCGTACGCTGGGTGATGTGCAACGCAAACTCGATGGCGCGTTCGATCCTGCGAAACGCTGAACCTGAGCCATGCTGAATATGCGATGCGCACCACAGGCGGTGTTCCGACGAATGGACTTTGCATCCGCAATCCCCTCGGTATACTGCAAACGCGTCCTCTGCCGTGTTTGACGGCTTGCGCAAACATTCGCCTTGTCCCTTAAGAACGACATTGGGACCGCAGCGGAAATCCAGCGTGCAAGTCCGCCTTGTTGCGGAAAGCCCAAGGGTTTCCAAGCGCTCCCACTTGAACCCCGGGTTCAAGGTCGTTTCGCACGCATCGACATGGCGGAGGATGCATTTTTATCTTCGCGAAGCCTGCGTTTTCATGCTTTCGAAAGGATGTGCCCCGATGGAATCGGCACGCATCCGCGCGTGTCGCCGCGCATGACGGTTGTTCGCAATGGACTGCGGTCGGACTTGCGTCAGCGCCGGCGCGCCATCCCGGCCACCGAGCGTATCGCCGCCGCCGAAGCGGTTGCTGATCGCCTGCTGGCACTGGCCTTTGCACCCAGCCAGGGTTATGCCGCGGGCTATTGGGCCTTGGATGGCGAAATCGCGTTGCACGCCTGGCAATTGCGGCTGCCTCCGGCGGTGATCTATTGCTTGCCCGTCCTGCACCAGGATCAGCAGCTGCGTTTCGCACCATGGCGTCCCGGTGATGCGCTGGTGAGCAATCGTTACGGCATTCCCGAACCCGATGTCGCGCCCACATCATTGCTGGATGCCGCGGCGATGCAATTTGTCGCCGCGCCCGTGGTCGGGTTCGATACGTGCGGCCAAAGGCTCGGGATGGGCGGCGGCTGGTACGATCGCACCTTCGCATTTCGCCACGATCGGCCCGCCCCACCGTGGCTGGCGGGCGTTGCGTTCTCCACGCAACGGATCGAGACGTTGACGCCGCAATCCTGGGACGTGCGCATGGATGTTGTCTGCACCCAATCCGATACCTTTCTCGCCGACACGCCACCCGCATGAGCACCCGCAAGCGCCATTGGCTGATGAAATCTGAACCCGACGATTTCTCGATCGATCACCTGCAACGCGTCGACATCGAACCATGGAGCGGCGTGCGCAATTACCAGGCGAGAAACTTCATGCGCAGCATGCGTATCGGCGATGGCGTGCTGTTCTACCACTCCAGCACCGAAGTTCCAGGCATTTATGGCGTTGCCGAAGTCGCCAGCGAACCGTATCCGGACGCAACGCAGTTCAACAAGAAATCGAAATACTTCGACCCGAAATCAACGAAGGAGGCGCCGCGCTGGTCCCTGGTCGATGTCAAGTTCGTACGCAAGTTCGAGCGCGGTATTCCGCTCGAGGAGATTCGCGGGCAGGCCGAGGCGCTTGGCGAGGACTTCGCACTGATCCGCCGCGGCACGCGCCTCTCAGTGCTCCCGGTCACGGCCGCGCAATGGAAGATTCTTCTGTCCCTGGAATAGACCGGATTCCCACTGATGAGCGAAGCGAAACGCCTAGCCGGCGAGAAAGCCCTGGAGTTCGTCGAAGACGGCATGATCGTTGGCGTCGGCACCGGATCAACCGTCGCCTACTTCATTGAAGCGCTGGGGAGGATCAGACACCGCATCGCCGGCGCGGTGTCGAGCTCCGAGCAGAGCACGCAACACCTGCAGAGGCACGGCATCGAAGTCCTCGACCTCAATCATGCGGGGCCGATTCCGTTATACGTTGACGGCGCCGACGAATGCGATCGGCACAAGCGGCTCATCAAGGGCGGAGGCGCGGCGTTGACACGTGAAAAGGTCATTGCCGAAGCCAGCAGCACCTTCGTCTGCATCATAGATTCGGCCAAGCGCGTCGATGTGCTCGGCAGGTTTCCGCTACCTGTTGAAGTGATACCCATGGCGCGCAGCCTCGTCGCCCGCCGCATCGTGATGCTCACCGGCGGCCAGCCCGTGTGGCGCGATGGCGTCACCACCGACAACGGCAACTGGGTGCTGGATGTGCACGGCCTGTCGATCACCGATCCGGTGACACTGGAGCAGGAACTCAATCAGGTGCCGGGCATCGTCAGCGTCGGCCTGTTCGCGCGGCGGCAGGCGGATGTCGTGATCGTGGGTAGTGACGGCTCTGCCGATGCTCGGGTGTTGTGATTCGTCTTCGAGCTGGAGCATTGCATCACGCACTCGTCGAGAGCGTGGATGAACGAATGCAAGGTTCGCTTCCTTCGAACGTCAAGAGCTGTCGGCATGGGACCGGACTGATTTG
>JBDSEX010000319.1:0-3414 GCA_039919835.1 Luteimonas sp. | reverse complement strand
CTGCAGGAGACTGGGTTCGAAGGCCGTGTTCGCTGCCTGTATGCACGCTGCATACGAAGCAACCGCGGCGGCAGGCCAACAGGGTGGCGGCGTCAAAGAGAGCCGGGGCGGCCGCAAGCAACCCGCAGGCAGCGGCGGCAGTGGCCAGGAAGCAGACACGGAGATCGACTAAATAAAAAGCCCCGCGATGCGGGGCCTTTTTTTCCTTCGATACAACGCCTCAGCGTTTCATCGAACTGAAGAACTCGTCGTTGGACTTGGTGTTCTTCATCTTGTCGAGCATGAATTCCATGGCAGCGGCTTCATCCATCGGGTGCAGCAGCTTGCGCAGGATCCAGATCTTCTGCAGCAGGTCGGGCTCGATCAGCAGGTCCTCGCGCCGGGTGCCGGAACGGTTGATGTCGATCGCGGGATAGACGCGCTTCTCGGCGATGCGGCGGTTGAGGTGTACTTCGGAGTTGCCCGTGCCCTTGAACTCCTCGTAGATCACCTCGTCCATCTTGCTGCCGGTTTCCACCAGCGCCGTCGCAATGATCGTCAACGAGCCGCCTTCCTCGACATTGCGCGCCGCGCCGAAGAAACGCTTCGGGCGATGCAGCGCATTGGCATCGACGCCGCCCGACAGCACCTTGCCGGAACTGGGCACGACGTTGTTGTAGGCGCGGGCGAGACGGGTGATGGAGTCGAGCAGGATCACCACGTCCTTCTTGTGCTCGACCAGGCGCTTGGCGCGCTCGATCACCATCTCGGCGACCTGCACGTGGCGCGCGGCGGGCTCGTCGAACGTGGATGAGATCACTTCGCCGCGCACCGTGCGCTGCATGTCGGTGACTTCTTCCGGCCGCTCGTCGATCAGCAGCACGATCATGTGCACGTCGGGATGGTTGGTGGTGATGGCGGTCGCGATCTGCTGCATCAGCATGGTCTTGCCGGCCTTGGGCGGCGACACGATCAGCGCGCGCTGGCCCTTGCCCTGTGGCGCCATCAGATCCAGTACCCGTCCCGCGATGTCTTCGCTTGAACCGTTGCCACGCTCGAGCGTGAAGCGGCGGCGCGGGAACAGCGCCGTTAGGTTTTCAAACAGCACCTTGTTCTTCGACGCTTCCAGCGGCTCGCCGTTGATCGTGTCCACCATCGACAATGCGAAATAGCGTTCGCCGTCCTTCGGGAAGCGAATGCGGCCACTGAGGTGGTCGCCAGTGCGCAGGTTGAAGCGGCGGATCTGCGACGGGGAAATGTAGGTGTCGTCCGGACCCGCCAGGTAGCTGGCTTCCGCCGCGCGCAGGAAGCCGAAGCCGTCGGGGAGGATTTCCAGCACGCCGTCGGCGGCGACGCCTTCGCCATGCCGCGTCAGCACTTTGAGCAGCGCGAAGATCACGTCCTGCTTGCGCGCGCGCGCCACGCCTTCGGAGATGCTCAGCTGGTCGGCGATGTCGAGCAGCTTCTGCGCGGGCATGCGCTTGAGGTCGCCCAGCGAATACTGCGGGAAGCCCTCCGGGATATTGGGCATGTTGCGCGGTATGTGGACATTGTGGTTGTTGCCATTGTCCTGCGGCAGGCCATCGTCGCGGAACCCGCCGCCACCGCGCTGCGGGCGATCTCGGCGATTGCGGAAGCGGTCGCGCCGGTTGTTGCTGAAGCCTCCGTCGCGCTGCGGATTGCCTTCACTGTCGGCGTTTTCGCCGCCCTGGTGGCCGGAGGCTTCGCCATTGGACGCCGCGCCGGGTACCGGATTGCTGCTGATGGCCGGTGGCACCGAGGACTGAGGCGGTGCTTGCGCAGGCGGGGCGGGCGCGGGCGCGTCTGCGATGGCGTGTTGCGGAGCGTCGGCGGCGGCCGCGGTTTTGGCGACGCGCGGCTTGCGCACGCGCTTCTCGGCGATGTCGCCGGAATCGGGGGGGTTGTCGGACAAGTGCGAATTCCTCGCTTGGTGCGAGCGCTCGCGGACTGCGAGCGGACGATGGGAAAGAGTGTTCGGGGAGGGGGTGCGGCGCCTGCAACGCGCCGGTGGAGCAGAAACTAGCATCGCGCGGAGGCGGCGGCAAGCGTGGGGGGCAAATCATTCAGTGAGGAGCAGTGCCCTGCCCCCTCAACTTGAGAGAGAGGGCGTGGGTTGCCTGGCGACCTGGCGTGCCCGGCAAGCCGGAGAACACCATCTCCATCACGGCCCTCCCTATTGAAGGGAAGGAAAAAAAACCTACAAGGCCTTGTCGATCATCTGTGCCAACTGGGCCTTGCCCACCGCGCCGATCTGGGTCGCCTGCACCTGGCCGTCCTTGAACAACAGCAGCATCGGGATCGAACGGACGTGGTACTTCATCGCGGTGGCGCGATTGTGATCGACGTTGACCTTGGCGATCTTCACCCGGCCCTCGTAGGTCTCGGCCAGCTCATCCAGCGCGGGGGCGATCATCTTGCAGGGGCCGCACCATTCGGCCCAGAAATCCACCAGCACCGGCTCGGAGGATTGCAGCACGGCCGCGTCGAAATCGGCGTCGCCGGCATGGATGACTTTGTCGCTCAAGGGATTCTCCTGCGAAGGCGCACCCGGCTAGGCCGTGATGCGTAGGGTTAGCTGATAAACTGGGGCGATCCATAGATTGGATCATTCGCGACGATCACAAGACGCCTGTTCAGGCGCCTCGGCCGTCGTTCCATTCTCGAGCCGGCAGTCTGCGTCGCAGATTCCGTCCACGCAAGCGCAGTCGCCGCGCCCCTCTTTCACAGAGCATTTTGTAGAACGCATGTCCGACAAACCCCTGACCGATATTTCCTTCTCCTCCTTCGATCTGCAGCCGGCCTTGCTGGCCGGGCTGGAGGCCGCCGGTTTCTCCCGCTGCACGCCGATCCAGGCATTGACCTTGCCCGTCGCTCTACCCGGCGGCGATGTTGCCGGGCAGGCGCAGACCGGAACCGGCAAGACGCTGGCGTTCCTGATCACGGTGATGAACCGCTTGATGACGCGCCCGGCGCTGGCGGACCGCAAGCCCGAGGACCCGCGCGCACTGATCCTCGCGCCGACGCGTGAACTCGCCATCCAGATCCACAAGGACGCGGTCAAGTTCGGCAGCGACCTGGGGCTGCGCTTCGCGCTGGTGTACGGGGGAGTCGACTACGACAAGCAGCGCACGCTGCTGCAGCAAGGCGTCGACGTGATCATCGCGACGCCCGGGCGGCTGATCGACTACGTCAAGCAGAACAAGATCGTCAGCCTGCACGCCTGCGAGATCTGCGTGCTCGACGAGGCCGACCGCATGTTCGACCTGGGCTTCATCAAGGACATCCGCTTCCTGCTGCGGCGCATGCCGGTGCGCACCGAACGGCAGACCATGCTGTTCTCCGCCACGCTTTCGCACCGCGTGCTCGAGCTCGCGTACGAGCACATGAACGAGCCGGAAAAGATCGTCGTCGAAA
>JBDSEX010000317.1:0-3932 GCA_039919835.1 Luteimonas sp. | reverse complement strand
AGGTACTGCATGTCGGTATCGACGACATCGGCGACTTCCAGGCTGTCGGTGGCCTTCATGGTCATTTCGACGACGCGGCCCGACTTGATCGAGCGGTACTTGAGGCGCGTAAAGGCCTGACCCTTGCCGGGCTTGACGTACTCGGTTTCGGTGATGATGCAAGGATCATTGTTGACGAGGATTTTGGCCCCGTTCTTGACGTCGTTCATGCCATAGCTGGCCATGCAGGCTCCTGCGGGCTGTCTCGGCAGACAGCTAGAATATGGGGTTGGAAGTCCGATACGGCCGGGCTTGCCGATCAGGCAACCCCCACCAAAACAGGCCCACATGATACCCGCAGCCCCATCGTCCCGACAGAGCGCACGCCGGCATGACGATGAAGGATCGGTGGGAGACCTGCGCCAGCCACGCTGGCAACAACTGCTGCGTGACACGGTGCGCGACCCGCGCGAATTGCTTTCGATGCTTGGCCTCGACGAGCTCGCCTCGCGCATCTCCGATGCTGCCAGCGTGCAGTTCCCTCTGCGCGTGCCACGCGGTTTCGTGACCCGGATGCGGCATGGCGACCGGCATGACCCCCTCCTTCGGCAGGTCCTGCCGATCGAAGACGAGAACCGCATCGTGCCGGGCTTCAGCCTGGACGCCGTCGGAGATGCTGCCGCGCGCTCCGCCAACGGCGTACTGCAGAAATACCAGGGCCGTGCCCTGCTGGTCGCGACGGGATCCTGTGCGATCCACTGCCGTTACTGCTTCCGCCGTCATTTCCCCTACTCCGGGGACACCGCCGCACGCGATGGCTGGCGCGATGCGATCGACGCAATCCGCAGCGATGCCACCATCGACGAAGTGATCCTGTCCGGCGGCGATCCGCTGTCGCTGTCCACCCCGAAACTTGCGGAACTGACCGATACGCTTTCCGGCATCCCCCACATCAAGCGCCTGCGCATCCACAGCCGGTTGCCGGTCGTAGTTCCCGAAAGAATCGATGCCAGCCTGCTCGCCTGGCTGGAACGCCTGCCCTGGCCGACCGTCATGGTGATCCACGCCAACCACGCCAACGAATTCGACGCGTCTGTCGATGCCGCCCTGGCTCTACTTCGGACACGGAGGATCTCGGTGTTGAACCAGTCAGTCCTCTTGCGCGGCGTGAACGACTCGGTGGATGCGCTGGCCGCCCTCAGCGAACGCAGCCATGCCGCCGGCGCCCTGCCTTATTACCTGCACCAGCTCGATCGCGTGGCGGGGACGGCGCATTTCGAAGTCACCGACGAGCGCGCCCGTGCCCTGCACGCGACGCTCGCCACCCGGCTTTCGGGCTACCTGGTGCCGCGCCTTGTCCGTGAAATCCCGGGCGATCCGGGTAAACGACCATTGTGATCGTTGACGGTTTCTTGATACGTTTCAGTATATTGCTGCATTGATTTCATGCGTCTTGGCAGTTTGCCAAGGCGCGCCGGAGAAGTGCTGGATGCAGACCCGCAACGAAACCATGGTCCGCCTGCTGGTCGTCGACGACAGCGTCGAGGATGCCGAAGCGATCGTCAGCGGCCTGCGCAATGGCGGCGTCGCGGTGCGTCCATCGCGGCCGGAACAGGCCGATGAGCTCGCCGCGATGCTGTCCTCGCAGCCGCTGGACATGCTGCTGGTGGCGCAGGACTCCAAGCTGATTCCCGCCGAAGAGGTGATACGGCAGGTCAAGGCCACCGGCAAGGACCTGCCGGTCTTGATGGTGCTCGACAAGATCGACAAGGCCTCACTGCTTGGCGCGCTGAACCTCGGTGCGCGCAACATCGTCCTGCGCACCCATATCGATCACGTACAGACCGTGATCCGCAGCGAATTCGCCGACCTCGAAGCGCGCCGGTCGCAGCGCCGGCTGGAAGCGCAGGTACGCGAGACCGAACGCCGCTGCGACGCATTGATCTCCTCCTCGCGCGACCCGATCGCCTACGTGCACGAAGGCATGCACATCCGTGCCAACGAGGCGTACCTGGAGATGTTCGGGTTCGATTCGTTCGAGGACGTCGAAGGCATGTCCCTGCTGGACCTGATCGCGCCGACGCATGTGGAGGGCTTCAAGAAGTTGCTCAAGGGCCTGAGCAAGGGAGAGCCGCCGCCTCCGCGCTACGAACTGGAAGCACGCGGCATGGACGGCAGCGGGTTCCCCGCGGTGATGGAGTTCACCGCCGCTACCTACGAAGGGGAAACCTGCCAGCAGATCGTGTTCCGTCGCCAGGAAAGCGATCCGGAACTCGCACGCGAACTCGAGGAGCTTCGCCGCCGCGACCAGGTCACGGGCCTGCTCAACCGGCAGACCTTCCTGCATGCGCTCGACGATGCCGTCGCGGGTTCCGGCAAGGAAGGCGCCAACCATGGCCTGCTGCTGATCGAACCTGACCATCACCTGCAACTGCTGCAGGACATCGGTCTCGACGCTGCCGACTCGCTCGCGGTGGCCTTGGCCGAACGCATCAAACCATTGTTGCGCGAGACCGACGAGGCCGCGCGCTTCGGCGAACACAGCTTCGCGGTGCTGGCGCGCAACAGCGATCACGCCCGCACCGCGCAGTTGGCCGAGCAGATTCGCGCCGCAATGTCGCAGGACCTTATCCAGGCCAGCGAACGGGCATTGGGTGTGACCGTCAGCATCGGCGGCGTGCAGATCAGCGAACGCATCGCAAGCGTGCCCCAGGTGCTTTCGAAGGCAAGCCACGCGCTCAAGTCCTCGATCGGCGTCGGCGGCAATCGCGTCGAGATTTTCGATCCGGGTGCAGTGGACCGCGCCGAGGAAGAGCGGATCAACGCATGGATCGTGCGCATCCGCGACGCGCTGGACAAGGACCGTTTCCTGCTGCATTACCAGCCGGTGGTCAGCATGCACGGCGAAAGCGGCGCCATGTACGAGGCCTACCTGCGCCTCGATGGCGTCGACGGCGAACTGATCCCACCGCTTTCGTTCCTGCCCATCGCGGAGGAACACGGACTGATGGACGATATCGACCGCTGGGTGGCGGGCGAAGCCATCCGCGTCATTGCCGAACGCGCGCGCGCAGGCAAGCCCACGCAGATCCTGGTGAAGGTATCGCAAGCCTCGTTCGCCGATGATCGCCTGTCCAAGCACATCGAAAGCCAGCTGATCGAACACGGCGCTGCGCCCGAAGCGCTGGTCCTGCAGCTGACCGAATCCAAGGTCTTCATCCACCTGCGTGATGCACAGCGATTCCGCGAAGCCGTCATTGCGCTTGGATGCCGGGTGGGGCTGGAACAGTTCGGCTCAGGCCTCAATTCGATGCAGCTGCTTTCCCACTTCGAGCCTGCCTTCATCAAGATCGATCGCACCTTCATCCAGGAACTGTCGAAGACGCCGGATCACCAGAAGCGGATCCGCGAAATCGCCGAGAAGGCCAAAGCCCGTCACATCCACACCATCGCCGAATTCGTCGAAGACGCCGCCAGCATGAGCAACCTCTTCACCAGCGGCGTGGATTACGTGCAGGGCAACTTCCTGGCTGGGCCTGGGCCGGAGATGAATTACGAATTCGAGTAAGGGCGTGGGACTCCGGGATTGCGCATGACACCCTGAATCCACTTCCATGCCACCGACACCCAAACCAGGCCTTTACCGCGGACGATTCGCCCCTTCGCCGACGGGACCGCTGCATTTCGGTTCGCTGGTCGCGGCATTTGGTAGCTGGTTGCTGGCGCGGCATGCCGGTGGCCGCTGGCTGGTGCGGGTGGAAGACATCGATCCGCCGCGTGAGGTCGAAGGTGCGACGGCGCTGCAGCTCGCCACGCTGGAAGCGTTTGGCCTGCAGCCCGATGAACCCATCCTGCGGCAGCGCGACCGCAGCGACGCGTACCGCGTGGCCATCGGTCGCCTGCTGGACAGCGGCGACGCGTTCGAATGCCACTGCAGCCGCAGCGACCTGGCC
>JBDSEX010000187.1:0-7295 GCA_039919835.1 Luteimonas sp. | reverse complement strand
GCTGGCGACCCGGCTGATGGACGAAAACCATCTGCGCGCCGACCCATGGGACGCGTCACGGGTGTTGCGCGAAGCCTTGATCCGCTCGGCGCTTGATTCAGCCGATCGCGCGGTGGAGTTGGGATTGACCGCCGACCGCATCGTGCTCAGTTGCAAGGTCAGCGGCGTGCAGGAACTGATCGCGGTGTATCGCGACCTCGCCACGCGCTCCGATTTCGCGCTGCATCTGGGATTGACCGAGGCCGGCATCGGCAGCAAGGGCATCGTCGCGTCGTGCGCGGCCTTGTCGGTGCTGTTGCAGGAAGGCATCGGCGACACGATCCGCATGTCGCTGACGCCGGAACCCGGCCAGGCGCGTACCACGGAAGTCGTCGTCGCGCAGGAACTGCTGCAGACGATGGGCCTGCGCGCATTCACGCCCATGGTCACGGCATGTCCCGGTTGCGGCCGCACCACATCCGAGTTCTTCCAGGAACTGGCGAAGGTCGTGCAGGAGCATGTTCGCGCGCGAATGCCGGAATGGAAGATCACCCACGCCGGTGCGGAGAACCTGACGCTTGCGGTAATGGGCTGCGTGGTCAACGGCCCGGGCGAATCGCGGCACGCAAACATCGGCATTTCGTTGCCTGGTACGGGCGAGGCGCCCGCTGCGCCTGTGTTCATCGACGGCGAAAAATCCGTCACTTTGCGCGGAGACAACATCGCGCAGGATTTCGTGGCCCTGATTGATGGGTACGTCGAGCGCCGGTATGGTCGCGACGCTGCAGCCAGCTGAACTGGCATACCTGAGCAGGGTGACGCCTTGAAACCTGATGCGGTCCTGAAGGAGGAAGCGCGCTTTGGCGCCGCATTCGTGCGCAGGCACGGCTGGCGCCTGGCGCTGCTGTTCGGGGGGGTACTGCTGCCGTTATGGGGGTTCGCCGCGCTGGCCGAAGACCTGCATGAAGGGGAGCCCTTCGCGTTCGACGTACCGGTCCTGCAGATGGCGCACGCGCTGGCACGGCAGGGGTTCGACCACCTGTTTCTGCTCTTCAGCGCGATCGGCTACCAGTACGGGGTGGTGCCGTTCGACGTCGCGCTGGTGTTGGTGCTGGCGTGGAAGCGCAGATTGCGCGAGGGTCTGTTCGCGGGCGGCGCGCTCGGTGGGTCGGCGCTGCTCAACATCGTGGCCAAGCAGGCCTTCGCGCGCGAGCGGCCGACGCTGTGGCAGTCGATCTCGCCCGAAGACAGCTTCAGCTTCCCCAGCGCCCACGCCATGGGCTCGATGACGATCGCGGTGGTCGTGATCCTGCTGGCATGGCCGACGCGCTGGCGTTGGATCGCGGTGGCCGCGATGAGCGTGTTCACGGTGATGGTGGGACTGTCGCGCATCTATCTCGGCGTGCATTACCCGTCGGACATTCTCGCCGGATGGGCGGCTGCGTCGATCTGGGCCGTGGGCTGTTACGGGTTGCTGTTCAATGGTCGCCTCCGGCCCTGGCAGTTGCAGGAAGAGACCTCTTCGTAAACGCCTTCCCATTGATGCCACGACTGCTGGCGATGCGCCGCTGACCGCGCCCGCTGCCGCGCCGCGTATATATTCAGGGCGCGGGCTGCCGCCACATGGGGACACGGAGCACAGCATGGCGTTTCAACGGCCGACCTTTCCGCTGTATCTGCACATCGCCGCGCTTTCGGTGCTGCTGGTCCTGCTTGGCGCGCTCGCGGTGCACTGGCTAGGCGGCGAGCGGGCAGGCCTGTCGATGTTGCTGCCGTTGCTGATCGCGGCGGCGCTGCCCGGTGTCGGGATCGCATGGCTGATGTCGAGATCGTTGTCGCGGCTGGCGGCGGAAACGGAAGCGGTGCGGCGCTTCGATTTCCGCGACCGGCCCGTGATCCGGTCGTCGGTGCGCGAAGTCGACCAGCTGGCGCATAGCGTCGATCTGCTGCGCGACACGGTGCGGCGATTCCTCGATCTCAATCTTGCGCTGGCCGGCGAGGACGACTTCGAAACCCTGCTGCCCAGGCTGCTGTCGGAGCTGGCCTTGGCCGGCGATGCACGCGCGGGGGTGCTGTACCTGGTCAATGCCGATGGCGACGTGCTGCTGCCGGGCGCGTTGCGCATCGGCGATACCGACACGCAGCACCCGGCGTTGCCTGAGCTGCCGCTCGCAGAAGCGCCCACGCTGCTGCGCGACGCCATCGCATCGATGCACGATGCGAGCGGCGTGCTGACGCAGGACGAACTGCGGGCTGCCGGGCTTGCGGCTTCCTTTGACGCGATGCAGGCACTGGCCGTTCCGTTGATCAATCGCCATGAACGCGTGGTCGGTGCCTTGCTGCTGTTCGGCGAAGCGACGCTCTCGGCGGCGCGCCGCAGTTTCGTCACCACGCTATCGGCAAGTGCGGCCCTCACGCTCGAAACGCGCGAACTGGTGCGCGACCAGAAGGCGTTGTTCGAAGCGCTGGTCCGCATGGTCGCAGGTGCCATCGATGCGCAGAGCCCGTACACCGGCGGCCACTGTGAACGCGTGCCGGAGCTGACCAAGCTGCTCGCGCGCGCGGCCTGCGACACGACGACGGGCCCGTACGCGGATTTCAAGCTGGATGCCAACCAGTGGGAAGCGGTGCACATCGCGAGTTGGCTGCACGACTGCGGCAAGGTGACGACGCCCGAGTACGTGGTCGACAAGGCCACCAAGCTGGAGACCATCTGCGACCGAATCCATGAAGTGCGCATGCGCTTCGAGGTGCTCAAGCGCGATGCCGGGATCGTCTACTGGCGCGGCGTTGCGCAAGGTGGCGATGAAGCCGCCTTGCGCCAGGTCCACGACGTCGAATGCACCCGTCTGGACGAGGAGTTTGCCTTCGTCGCCCGCTGCAACATCGGCGGCGAATTTCTTGCCACTGAACAGCAGGCACGGTTGCGCGACATTGGCGCGCGCACATGGATGCGCACGCTCGACGACCGGCTCGGGATATCGCGCGACGAATTGGAACGCAAGGGTCAAATCGAAGCACCGCAGTTGCCCGTCGCGGAGCCATTGCTGGCCGACAAACCCGAACACCGCATCCCGCGTCCGCGGACGGAGGGCATCGACCCGGACAATGCCTGGGGGTTCCGCATGGACGTGCCCGAGCTGCTGTACAACCGCGGCGAGCTGCACAACCTCACCGTCAGCCGCGGCACGCTCTCCGACGAAGAGCGTTTCAAGATCAACGAGCACATGCTGCAGACCATCATCATGCTGTCGCGGCTGCCGTTCCCCAAGCACCTGCAATCGGTCCCCGAAATCGCGGGCGGCCACCACGAAAAAATGGATGGCACCGGCTATCCCAAACGCCTGACGCGGGACCAGATGAGCCCGCTGGCGAGGATGATGGCCATCGCCGATATCTTCGAGGCGCTGACCGCTGCGGACCGGCCGTACAAATCCGGCAAGACCCTCTCGCAGGCGCTGTCGATCATGGCGAAGATGCGCGACGAGCAGCACATCGATGCGGAGTTGTTCGACGTGTTCCTGCGGTCGGATGTTTACGGAGAGTACGCAACGCGTTTCATGCGGTCCGACCAGGTCGATCCGGTCGACATCACGGTCTATTCGATGAACTCGTGACGACGCATCGCGGGACGCCAGAACATGGCTCGTCGCGCGCGCGATGCACCCTCATTCTCCTGGCTTCGCGGCCTCGATGGGCGCCGATGTCGCCGACCGTCTCGCAAGCTGCGCTTCGCGATGTGCGATGTACGCGTTGGCGATGAAGATGATCGCGGCGCCGAGCGCGGTCCAGCGGCCGAGGGGTTCGTCGAACAGCAGCCAGCCTGCGATGGCGACCAGCGGCAACTGCATGAAGCTGATCGGCGTCAGTGCCGAGACGTCGCCCAGCTTCAATGCGCGCGTCCACAACATGTGGCCGCCGGTGCCAAGCGCGCCGGCCGCTACGACCCACAGCCATGCGATGCCTTGCGGCCATTCCCACACGAACAATGCCGGCACGATCGACATCGGCACCCACAGCAGCGTCGTATAGAACACGATGCGGTCGGCGGGCTCGGTGTAAGACAGCTGCTTGATCTGGATCGACACGATACCGCTGAGCACCGCGGCCGCCAGCGCGATCAGCGAGCCGATGCTGAAACTGGCGCTGCCGGGTTGCACGATGACGAGCACGCCGATGAATCCGAGGACGACCGCGGCCCATCGCCGTGCGCGCACCTGCTCGTGCAGGAAGATCACGGCGGCGATGGTGACGAAAATCGGGGTCGAATACGACAGCGACACCGCCTGTGCCAGCGGCAGGTGGCCGATCGCCCAGAAACCGCAGAACATCGACATGACGCCGATCAGGCAGCGGATGAAGTAGCGGGAGAGCTGGGTGGTCCTGAGCAGGCTGGGCCCATGCTTCAGCAGCAAGGGCATCGCCGCCACGAGGCCGAAGAAATTGCGGAAGAAAGCGATCTCGAAGGTATGCAGCGTTTCGGATGCGAGGCGGATGGTGACGGCCATCAGGCCGAAGAAGATGGTGCTGCCCAGCATGAGCAGGGCGGCGCGGGTGTGCGTGGAAGTTGGGAACCTCATGGAGCTGCCGCGCCCTGCAAGTGCGTCGTCACCATGTGTCACCAATCACCCGCGGTTCCGGTTCCAGCGCAACGCCGAAACGCGCCTGCACCGAGTCCGCAATGCGCCGTGCAAGGTCGAGGATCTGTGCACCGGTCGCATCGCCATGATTCACCAGCACCAGCGCATGCTTGTCCGACACCCCCGCATCGCCATCGCGGTGTCCTTTCCATCCACACGCATCGATCAGCCACGCCGCCGAAACCTTCCGGTCGCTGGGCCCGCTGGCGCGAAAGGTCGGCAGCGACGCATGTTCGTGTTGCAGGGCTTCGGCCTGCGCGACCGGAACGATGGGGTTCTTGAAAAAACTGCCGGCATTGCCGATCACGGCTGGATCGGGCAGTTTGCGGCGGCGCAGGCGGATGACCGCTTCAGCCACCTGCATCGCTGAGGGGATCGCCACAGCCATCTGCGCGAGTTCGTCGGTAATCCCGGCATAGTCGAGATGCATGCGCCCGCCGCGGGCGAGCACGAATTCAACCGCGGTGATGATGTAACGCTCCGGTTCGCGCTTGAACAGGCTGTCGCGATACGAAAACGCGCAGGCCTCCCGATCAAGACGGCAAGCCTCGCCTGTTGCGCGCTCGAATGCTTCGACGGCATGGATGCAGTCGCCCACTTCGACGCCGTACGCGCCGATGTTCTGGATCGGCGCGGCTCCCACCGTCCCCGGAATCAGCGCGAGGTTTTCCAGCCCGGACAGTTCCTGCCGCAACGTCCACATCACCAGCGCGTGCCAGTCCACGCCTGCATCCGCGCGAACGACGACGCGCTCACCATCATCCGCTGCGATCCCGATGCGCGAACTGTTGAGCGCGATCACGGTGTCGCCGGGATCCCCGGCGAACAGGATATTACTGCCGCCACCCAGCACCAGCGCCGGTGCCGCATGCACATGTGCAGCGAAGATAGCGGGCAAGACCGCACTGTCGTGCACCTCGATGAGTTGCAGTGCATGCCCCGCGATGCCAAAGGTATTGCGCTGCTGCAAGGATGCGTTGCGGATCACGCGATACGGCGGCGGTGTCGCGCTCATCTGTTGGGTAGGTGGCCTTTGCTTGGCGCTTCCTTGCGCCGGCGGATCGCTTCGACGCATTCACCGATCAATCCCGGGCCGCGGTAGATCAGCCCGGTGTAAATCTGCACCAGCGCCGCACCTGCCGCGGTCTTGGCCACGGCATCGGCGCCAGAGAGGATGCCGCCGACGCCGATCAATGGAATGCTGTTGGGAAGACGCGTGCGCAGGCGCCGCAGCGTGGCGTTCGACTTCCCAAGCAGCGGAGCTCCGGACAGGCCGCCCGATTCCCGCGCCAGGCGATGCTGCTGGATGGAAAAACGCGAGACCGTGGTGTTGGTGGCGATGACGCCGTCGACATGCAGTTCGGCCAGCACGCGGCCGGCTGCATCGATGTCGTCGTCCGACAGGTCCGGCGCAACCTTCACCAGCAACGGCACGCGCCTGCCATGCTGCACGGCGAGGTTTTCCTGCGCCTCGCGCAGCGTGCTGACCAGCCGGCGAAGCGATTGCTCCTCCTGCAGTTCGCGCAGGCCGGCGGTGTTGGGCGAGGAAATGTTGACGGTGATGTAGTCGGCCAGCGGATACACGCGTTCCATGCAGACCAGGTAATCGCGCTCCGCCGAATCGTTGGGCGTGTCCTTGTTCTTGCCGATGTTGATGCCGAGCACGCCGCTTCGGCGACGCGATTTTTCGACGTTGTGCACCACGGCGTCGACGCCGTCGTTGTTGAAACCCAGCCTGTTGATGATCGCGTTGTGTTCGGGCAGGCGGAACATGCGCGGCTTCGGATTGCCCGGCTGCGCACGCGGCGTCACCGTGCCGATTTCGATGAAGCCGAAACCGAGCGCGAGCAGGGCGTCGATATGCGCGCCATTCTTGTCGAGGCCCGCGGCCAGGCCGACCGGGTTGTCGAACGTGAGGCCGAAGGCCTTGGTCGGGAATGGCTTGGGCATCTTCCCCAACAAGGGGTTGAGGCCGCTGCGATACGCCATTTCGAGCGACGCCAGCCCGATCGCGTGCGCGCGTTCGGGATCGAGGCCGAAGAGGAAGGGGCGTGCGAGTGAATACATGCGTCTATGCGGGCGTCAGTGTCATGCGAGTTGTGTCCAGGTTCGTCATTCCCGTGGAGGCGGGAATCAGGTGACTCTCTTCTTCAGTGCTCAAGATCGCTCGATTCCCGCCTTCGCGGAAAGCGCGCAAACAGCTGGTCGGGACTCCCCGCTTCAAAGGTCGAACTTGATCCCCTGTGCCAGCGGCAACGCATCCGAGTAGTTGATCGTATTGGTCTGGCGCCGCATGTACGCGCGCCATGCATCCGAGCCCGATTCGCGGCCCCCGCCGGTTTCCTTTTCACCACCGAAGGCACCGCCGATTTCGGCGCCGCTGGTGCCGATGTTGACGTTGGCGATGCCGCAGTCCGAGCCTGCCGCCGACAGGAAGGTCTCCGCCGCTTTCAGGTTGGTGGTGAAGATCGATGACGACAGGCCTTGCGGGACGTTGTTCTGCAGGGTGAGCGCCTCGGCGACGTCCTTGACCTTCATCACATAGAGGATCGGTGCGAAGGTTTCGGTCTGCACCACTTCGGCATCGTTGGACAAGCCGGTGACGATGGTCGGCAGCACGAAATTGCCCTTGCGGTCATCGAGCGCCTTGCCGCCGCTTTCGATCTTGCCGCCGGC
>JBDSEX010000177.1:0-5564 GCA_039919835.1 Luteimonas sp. | reverse complement strand
AATATGGAGACGCCTTCTTCGATCAACGCAAGGTTGACCGTGAACTCGCCGTTGCGCTTGACGAATTCACGCGTACCGTCCAGCGGATCGACCAGCCACAGGCGCCGCCACTGCCTGCGCAGGTCGTACGGGACATCTTCGGCGGCTTCTTCGGACAGCACCGGAATGTCGGGCGTCAAACGCTCCAGACCTTCAACGATGCAGTGATGCGCCGCCAGATCGGCGGCGGTCAGCGGGCTGGCATCGGCCTTGTGCTCGACTTCGAATGCGTTCTCATAGATGTACAGGATCGCGGCCGCGGCGTCGCGGGCAATGGCGATCGAGCCTTCACGAAGTCCCTGCGTGATGTTCATCCGGCTGATCCCGTCGTCATCGTCAGGCGGTTTGCCGCAGCCATTCGCGGGCGATGAACAATGCGGCGATGGAGCGACCTTCGGAAAAATCCTCCTGCAGGATCAGTTCATGCAACGCGGACAGTTTCCACGGCACGACTTCCAGTTCTTCCGGCTCGTCGCCGGGCAGGCGCTGCGGATGCAGATCGCGCGCGATCACCAGATGCGTCTGGTGGCTCATGTACGACGGCGCGAGGCTGAGCGAACGCAGCACGTCAATGCGGCCGGCGGCGTAGCCCGCCTCTTCCTGCAGTTCGCGATTGGCCGCCTGCTCCGGAAGTTCGCCGGCGTCGATGCGACCCTTCACCAGGCCGAGCTCGTAACGATGCACGCCGGCCGCGTATTCGCGGACGAGCAGGACGGTGTCCGCATCAAGCACCGGCACCACGATGACCGCGCCGTGGCCGCGACCGTGGAGGCGTTCGTAACGGCGTCGCTCTCCATTGGAAAATTCGAGGTCAAGCCGCTCCATGCGATAGGGGCCGGCCTCATGCTCGGTGACGCCGTGGATGGTCGGCAGGGGGCGCTCGCTCATGCGTTGCGCTCCGCCATGCGCGCGTGGTGCGCCAGAGCGCTGCTGGGACCCCTGCTGCGACACGGCAGGCGGCGGGCGATAATGCGGGGATGGGCCAGCGATTTCATACCGACTCGATTGATGCGGATGCGTCGCACGCCGATGCGTTGCGCGACGATTCGATGATAGCGGACGCCGATGCCTGGCGTTCGCGTGACCTGGCCGTGCTGTGGCATCCGTGCACGCAGATGCGCGAGCATCAGACAGGCGAAGAGCGGGACATGCTGCCACTGGTGCCGATCGAGCGCGGCGAGGGTGCCTGGCTGATCGGCCGCGATGGGCGGCGTTACCTGGACGCGATCAGCAGCTGGTGGACGAACCTGTTCGGCCATGCGGAACCGCGCATCGCCACCGCGATCGCCGAACAGGCGCGCACGCTGGAACACGTCCTGCTGGCGGGCTTCTCGCACCAGCCTGCGGTCGAGCTTGCGGAAAAACTCCTTGCGCTCGCACCCAGGCAACGCGCGCGCGCGCCGCTCAGCAAGGTGTTCTATGCCGACAACGGATCAGCGGGAGTCGAAGTCGCGCTGAAAATGGCGTTCCACTGGTTCCGCAATCGCGGCGAAGACCACCGGACGAAGTTCGTTGCGCTTGAAAATGGCTATCACGGTGAAACCCTGGGCGCGCTCGCGGTCGGCGACATTCCCCTGTATCGCCGCACGTATGCGCCGCTGCTTGCCGAAGCATTGTTCGCGCCATCCCCGGATGCGTATCGCGCATCCCCGGGACACAACGCGCAGCAGCATGCGGTCCAGGCGGCGGACGAGCTGGCAACGCTGTTCGATCGCCATCCCGGCGAAGTCTGCGCGGTCATCCTCGAGCCGCTGGTGCAGTGCGCTGGCGGCATGCGCATGCATCATCCGGATTACCTCAAGCGCGTGCGGCAGCTATGCGACGCGCATGGCGTTTTTTTGATCGCCGACGAGATCGCCGTCGGCTTCGGCCGCACCGGCAAGATGTTTGCCTGCGAACAGGCGGGCATCGCGCCAGACCTGCTGTGCCTGTCAAAAGGTTTGACGGGTGGATTCCTGCCGTTGGCGGCGGTACTGACCACCCAGGAACTCTACGACGGCTTCCTCGACGCGTCGCGCGAGCGCGCGTTCCTGCATTCGCACAGCTACACCGGCAATCCACTCGCCTGCGCGGCGGCGTTGGCGAGTCTGAGCATTTTTGAGGAAGACGATGTGCTGGCGCGCAATCGGGCAACGGCGGCGCGCATGACGCAGCTGGCCTTGCCCATCGCGCAACTTCCACATGTGGCCGATGTACGCCAGACCGGCATGATCGTCGCCTTCGAATTGACGCGCGATGGCGACAAGGCGACGCCATTCGATCCATTGCTGCGTGTCGGCTTGCGCGCCTATCGCGCGGCGCTTGCCCGCGGCGTGGTGCTGCGCCCCCTGGGTGAGGTGCTGTACTGGATGCCGCCGTATTGCATCGATGATGAACAGCTCGTGCTGCTGGGGGATGTCACGCGCGCGGCGATCGATGAGGCAACGCGCGATGTTTGACGTCTGCCCCGCGCCTTTCTCGGTTATCAGCGTGCTCCTCCATCGAGGGGAGGGCCGGGTGGGCGATGCGGTTGCCATCCGCCCAGGGATGACCCTGACTACAGGCATCCCCGTCCCCTCACCCCTCCTCTCCGTCAAGGGGAGGGGGAAACCACTGTCCCCATGCGCCTGATTCGCGCTTACGTCGATGCGCCGCTGAAGGTCGGAAGCCGGATCGCGCTGCCGGAGGATGTCGCCGCGCATCTCGTGCGCGTCCTGCGACTCGCAACGGGCGATCACTGCACGTTGTTCAACGGGGATGGCCGCGACTGCGGGGCGCGCATCGTCGGCACCAGCAAACGCGAGGTGCTTGCCGAGATCGTGGACGAGTGCGATGTCGACAACGAATCTCCGTTGCGCATGATCCTGCTGCAGGGCATCGCACGCGGCGAGAAAATGGACCTCATCGTGCAAAAGGCGACGGAACTTGGCATCAGCGCGATCGTTCCCGTGATCAGCGAGCGCAGCGAAGTCAAGCTGGATGCGGAACGTGCGCAGAAACGGCATGCACACTGGCGCAGCGTGGCGGTCGCCGCCTGCGAACAATCCGGACGATCACGGATTCCGCAACTGGACCCGCCGCAACTGCTGCAGGCCGCCGTTACGGCTGTCGCATCCGATGCACTCAAGCTGACGCTGGATCCCGGCGGTCAACATGCCGTCGCCAGTCTCGAACTCGATCACACGACATGCGTCGTGATTGCCATCGGCCCCGAAGGGGGATGGTCGCCCCGTGATCGCCAGCTGCTGCAGGGTGCCGGATTCATCGCACTACGGCTCGGCCCGCGCATCCTGCGCACCGAAACCGCCGGCCTCGCCGCGATTGCCGCGCTCCAGTCACGGTTCGGCGACCTGGATTGATCCTGTTTCGACAGGCGCACATTCAACGCAGCGTCATCTGACCAGCACCACCGGCGCTGAGCAGAGCGTGGTCTCCGCGTTGCACACCCTGTAACTGGATGTTCCCAGGGGAAGCAGGGGGCTGAAGGCTCCCTGGTTATCCATGGTGAACGCGCGGACGCCGTTGCGGTGCAGGTCGATGCGCGCCGCGCCGCCTTGCCAGCGCAACTGGACGCGGGGTGGGCGGCTCGCGGCAGGCACCGTTCCGGTCAATCCCGAAGGCGCACCGCCGGCATCCGGTTCGGGGTTGCGTTCGCAGTCATAGGTCTCGACGATGCTCCCGCGGTGATCGACCACGCCGAAATCCTGCGCGCGTACCGGGGTGGCCGGAACCTCCTGGTCGAATGTCCGCGAGGTGATGCCGAGTTCGGCCCAGGTATGGGTCGTGTACTTGTCGCTCTCGGCAGTCAGCGCGATGTTGCCGCCATCGGCCAGCAACATCCCGTAGCGCTGCAGGGTACGCAGGATGACCTGCGCTGCGGGCGAGTAAAGCCCCACGGGAAAATCCGCGCGCAACCGCAGCCGCGAGCCGTAGGGCACGCTCGTCTCCGGTCCCGATGGCCCGCCCGCGTGGCTGGCCGGCCGCACGTACAGCGGACGGCGGCTGCCCGAGATCACCCGCGACGCCATGCGTGCGTTGGGAAGGATGAAACGGATCGCATGGCCCAGGTCGCCGCCGGCCTGCATCGCGGCATGCACCTCATCGGCGTTGAACAGCAGCGGGGCGATCGGAAACCCGGCGGCATCCGCGCTGGTGCAGTGGTCGCCGCGATTGTCCACCGGATAGAGCCAGTCGAGTTTCCACACCGCCAGGCACTGCGCCTGCAGCCCGTTCGATCCGCTGGCATTCGCGCGATAGGCCTCGTAGAGCCGCTGGCCTTGCACCACCAGCAGGTGGCAGTCGCCATTGGCGTTGTCGCAGGTGAGGCCATTCTGACCCTCGATGGCGGCGTTCGCCGGCACCGGCATGGTTGTGCCAATGGCGTCGCAGTCCGGTGCGTAGTACTCGCTGTCGGTGGGATAGCCGACGATGCCGCGCAACGGCGCACCTGCCGCAGCGCGCACGATATGCATGCCGAAATCGATCTGCAGCCGGCCATTGCCGAAACCGCCCAGTCCGACGAGCGTCGAGATCATCGCTGCCGACCGTCGATGCAGACGGGCTTGCCTTACGTCCTGCTGCCACACGGCACCCGGCGGAAACCGCGGGGGCGCTTCAGCGACCAAGGGCAAACAGGTGAGACCGGCAAACAGACCGAGGACCAGCGATGAGGCGCGCATGCGTGTGCTCCTTTCGGGAGGCCTACCTTAGCTTTTCAGTGCAGCCAAAGCGTGCGCGCGAGCACATCCCGCATATCAGGTGCAGCGATCAACCCGCAGCGGGGCGCCGCCAAGCGCCGCCGGCGGCATTGGCTCTTGGCGCCCTGAGTGAATCACCTGGTGGGACCACCGCAACGACTAAGCCGCCGCCGCAAGCGCCTCGCCAATCATGCTTTCAACGCTTTCCAGATCCGGCACCAGTGCGGCGTCTTCGTTCAGTACGACACGGGCGCGGACGCCGATGGGGAGCATTTCGTGGGGATCGCGTTCTTCTTCGGAGAGGGTGGCGCGCGAGATGGTGACGAGGCGTGGGAAACCCTGCGTCAGCAGCGCGAAATAGGGAAATTTGGCGTCCCCGCCGAGAGCCTTGAGCACGACGACCTTGTTGCCGAGCGTGGCGGCTTCCTCGGCAATGCCGGTCAGGCGTGCGAACGCAACCAGCGGGAGGCGCCAACCGCGCCAGCGGATGCGTCCAAGCAGCCAGTCGGGCGCATTCTCAACCGGCTCCGGATCGGCGTACGCCAGCACTTCGGCGATATTGGCGTTGGGCAGCAGCAGGCGCGCGCCGGCAACCTGGATCAGAACGCCTCGAATGTCACTGGTCTGTGTGTCTGTCATTGCGCGTCCCGATCGATCCTGTGTGCCTGAAGTTGCGCTTCAGCCGGGCCAGCGATCGGCGAGCTTGCGCGCCAGATCGACGGGAAAACCGGCTTCGCCGCCGCGCGCCGACAAGGCGGCTGGAGCTTCAGGCTCGAAGCAGCCTTCCACCGACTGTCCCATCACCAGCGCACCGGACGCGGCCATCTGCATGGCCTGGTCGACCCCGGC
>JBDSEX010000172.1:0-8784 GCA_039919835.1 Luteimonas sp. | reverse complement strand
CTCGCGATCCAGCGCAATCGCACCGCCATCGCCGCCGGTGGCGACGACACGCTTGAGAATGACCTCATCGGCGGCGGCGGCCAACGTGTCGCCGCGGTAAGCCACGCGCGCGCAGATGTCGTGCGCGACGGCGTTGCGGATGTAGTGCTCGCCCCAGCCGGTGCCCGATACGCCGCAGCGTTCATCGGCCCACGTGCCGGCACCGATCAACGGCGAATCGCCCACGCGGCCGAACTTCTTGTTGGTCATGCCGCCGGTGGACGTCGCCGCCGCGATATGGCCGTGCGCATCGAGCGCAACCGCGCCCACCGTGCCGAAATAGGCCCCGGCCACCGTGGGAATGTCGCCGTCGGATGCCTGGGCGCGTTCGCGCTGCCTGGCGAGCTCCAGTTGATTGCGGCGCACGTCGGTGTCGAACCACGTATTCGGCACGCGGTCGATCTGCGGTTGCGTGTCGGCGAATTTTTCGGCGCCGCCGCCGGCGAGCATCACGTGCTGCGAATGTTCCATCACCGCGCGAGCGAGGCGGACCGGATTGCGGATGGTGGTCACGCCTGCGACCGCGCCTGCGCGCTGCGTATGGCCTTCCATGATCGACGCGTCGAGTTCGTGCCTGCCATCGGCGTTGAACACCGCGCCCTTGCCGGCGTTGAACAATGGCGATTCCTCGAGAATGACCACGACCGCGCTGACAGCGTCCAGTGCGCTGCCGCCTTTCGCCAGGACCGCGTGCCCTGCATCAAGTGCGCGATCGAGGTCGGCGCGGATCGCCTTTTCGTTTTCGGCGCTCAACGCTTCGCGTTCGATCACGCCGGCGCCGCCATGGATGACCAGTGCGATTGGTTGGTTCACGGGTGTTTCCTCGGCGTGTAGCGGCATGGTCAGAACGGCAAGCAGAAACAAGAGGGTGCGCATGGTTGACTCCTGCCTTCAGGGGGAAGGATAACGTGGAGCGAACCCTGGCATCCCATGCTCCCATTCCCGTGGAGGCGGAATCCACTGGCCTTACTTCGAGGGCCGGAAGTTGCTGCAGTGCAGCGCTCGCGGGGATGACGCGTGTTGGCGCCATGGAGGCATGGCCCGCAAGCTCAAGCTACTGCTGCCGCAACGCCTCGATCGGATCCAGCTGCGACGCTTTGCGCGCCGGGTAATAACCGAAGAACAATCCTGTCGCGATCGAGAATCCAGCCGCAAGCCCGATCACCTTGCCGTCCAGCGACACCGGCAGCGAACCGAACTTGCCGACCAGCAGCGCGCCGACGATACCCAGCCCGATCCCGATCACGCCGCCAATCAAAGAGATCAACATCGCCTCGGCCAGGAACTGCCGCTGCACGTCGCGCGGTCCGGCGCCCACCGCCATGCGCAGACCGATTTCGCGGATGCGTTCCGTCACCGACACCAGCATGATGTTCATGATGCCGATGCCGCCGACGATCAGCGAAATGCCCGCCACCGCGCCGAGCAGCAGCGACATCAGCCGCGTGGTCTGCGTGCGCGTGGCGACGACTTCGGCGATGTTGCGCACGCTGAAATCATCGTCATCGCCCGGTTGCAGCTTGTGGCGCTGGCGCAGCAGGGCTTCCACTTCCCCCTGCGCGTACGTGAGGTCCTCGGCACGGCCGACGCCGAGCGTGATCTGCTGCACCGCGCCCGGCGGCAATGCATTCGATCCGGACAACCGGCGGCGCGCTGTTTCCAGCGGCACCACGATCAGGTCGTCCTGGTCCTGCCCGAAACCGCCCTGTCCCTTCGATCTCAGCGTGCCGGCCACCGTGAACGGCACGCGTCCAAGGCGCACCGTCTGGCCGACGGGATCCTCGTCGCCGAACAGTTCGCGTCGCACGGTTTCGCCGAGGATCACGGCTTTGCCGCCGCCGCTGTAATCGCCCGTTTCGAATCGACTTCCGGTGTCGATGATCCACTCGTTGATGTCAAACCAGTCCGGCTGCACGCCCTGCCACTGCGAAGACCAGTTGTTTTCCGCGAACACGATCTGGCTGCCGCCGCGCAGCGATGCGGCGACGTACTCGACTTCCGGGATCTCCTCGCGGATCGCATCGGCGTCTTCCAACGACAAGGTGTATCTGCTTCCCGCCGCGATGCGCACGCCGCCGCCGCCGAATCCACCGCCACCGCTGATGTCCAGCCTGTTGGACCCGAGGCCAGAAACGAGTTTGTCGATTTCGGCCTGCGTGCCCTGCCCCACCGACACCATCACGATCACCGCGGCGATGCCGATGATGACGCCGAGCGAGGTCAGCGCACTGCGCATCCAGTTGCCACGCAGGGCGAAGATCGCGGTGCGGAGGGTTTCCATGAAATTCATCGGGCGACGACACCCCGGTCCATCATTCCCGCCATGGCAGGACATGCGCGCAAAGCGCAGGACAGTTGGACGCCATCCTCGAGGGGGCGAGATTCGCGACGAATCGAGTGCCCTGCGTTTTCCTTGCAGAGACGAAGGTCACTGGCTTGGCGTTTTCGCGGGAAGGACGGCTGCAAACAAGGCGACTGCATCATGCATGCGCCTCCTGCTCGTGCAATTCCCCATCCCGCATCACGAAGATGCGGTCGCAATGCTGCGCGACGCCTGGATCGTGGGTGATCAGGACGACGGTGTGGTCTTCGGCCTGCAACTGCTTGAACAGCGCCAGGATTTCCTCTCCGGTCTTGCTGTCGAGCGCGCCGGTGGGTTCGTCGGCGAGCAGGATCGGCGGGCGGTTGATAAGTGCGCGGGCCACTGCCACGCGTTGCTGCTGTCCGCCCGACAGTTCGCTCGGCCGATGGCCTTCGCGCGTTGCGAGGCCAACTGCCGCCATCGCCACATGCGCGCGCTGCAGGCGCTCTTCGCGCGGCACGTTGGCATACGCCATCGGCATCGCGACGTTTTCGAGCGCGCTCATGCGCGGCAGCAGATTGAATCCCTGGAACACGAAACCGATCTTGTCGCGGCGCAGGACTGCGCGCTGCTCTGCATCGAGCGTGGCGACATCGATGCCGTCGCACAGGTAGCGCCCGCTGCTGGGCGTATCGAGACAGCCGATGAGGTTCATCAGGGTCGACTTACCGGAACCCGATGGCCCCATGATCGCGACGAACTCGCCGTGGCGGATGGTGAGTGCGATCGCCTTGAGGGCGATCACTTCCGCCTCGGTTCCTTCGGCATAGACCTTGCCCAGTGCGTGCGTCTCGATCACGGGCGTACGCGCGCCGGGAGTGGCAACAACCGGCGCCGCGCTCACTTTTCCGCCACGGCGCGTTCGCTGCCGACGATCACGATATCGCCCTCGGCCACATTGCCGGAAACTTCTGTCTTGCTGCCATCGGAGGCTCCGACGCGCACCATCGTCTGCTCCGGCTTGCCGCCGGTGAGCGTGTACAGCGGCGCCCGGCGGGCGGTGACGAGCGATGCGATCCGCGCGTCCCACGCCTGCCGCTGCCCGGCGTCGAGGGTGGCGCGAAACGTGGAAAACTGCTGGGCGAACCGTTCCTGCATGCGCTGGCGCATCGCGCCATCGGGATTCCCGCCGCCGCGACTTCCTCCTGCGCCGGGCGGACCACCGCGACCGCCGCCGAACAGCCCGGCCCCTGCGCCAGGCTGTTGTTGCGGGGCCAGTCGCGCGGCGGCGCGCTCGCGGACGGCCGCTAGCGCGGAATCGAATGCCGACTGCTGGTCCGGCCTCAACTGCAACGACGCCACGAACGCCGGCAACTCGTCGGTCATGCCGCCGCCCCGGGGGCGAGCCCCGTCCTGCGCCTGCGGGCCGACCGCTGCATCGTCATCCGCGGGCTTGAAACGCAGCGAAGTGTTGGGCACCAGCAGCACGTTCTCGCGACGGCTGACTTCGATGTCCGCGTTGACGGTGAGGCCGGGCAGAAGTGCCTGGTCGGCGTTGTCTACGGTGACAACAACCGGGTAGGTGATGACATTGTTGGTGTTGGTGGCCGACAGTCGCACCTGCTGCACGACGCCACGGAACGGACGGTCGGGAAATGCGTCGACATTGAAGCTCACGCTCTGTCCGGCCTTGACCTGGCCGATGTCTGCTTCGTCGATCGCCAGCACGATTTCCATCTTCGACAGGTCTTCGGCGATCTGGAACAGCACCGGTGCCTGCAGGCTCGCCGCCACGGTCTGCCCCGGCTCCACCGTGCGCGTGAGCACGACGCCGTCGACCGGCGCGCGGATCACGGTGCGCCCGAGATTCAGGCGCGTGGTCTGCGTCGATGCGAGCTGCTGGTTGATCTGCGCCTGAGCGGCGGCGACCTGTGCCTGCGCCTGATCGCGCGCTGCGCGTGCCAGGTCTGCATCGCTCCTGGCGACCAGTTGCTGCTGCACCAGTTGCGACTTGCGCGCGTAATCGGTCTGCGCATTGCGCAGCGTCGCCTGCGCGCTGCCGAGGTTGGCGCGGGCACTGGCCACGGACGCCGCGCCCTGCGCGATCTGCGCTTCATAGGTGCTCGGATCGATGCGCGCGATCACCTGTCCACGCTCGACGCGATCATTGAAGTCGGCCAGCACTTCAGTCACCCGTCCCGACACCTCGCTGCCAACATCAACCGTGGAGATGGCCGCCAACGTGCCCGTTGCCGAAATCGCCACGCGGATGTCGCCACGTTGCACCTGGGCGGTGCGATAACCGCCGTTGTCCGCAGCAGGCGTGCGATGCATCCAGTACCACGCGGCAAGCGCCGCGACGACGACGACCGCGATGACGACGGCAATGCGACGGCGTGCGGCGGGGGTATCGCGTGGTGTGGTCATGCGCTCGCTTGGAGTCGGGGGTAAGCAACGCTAACGCATTCGCGCCGGCTTGGTTGACATGGATGAAACGCAGACCGTGACGAGGTTGCGGAGTTCAGCACCGAAGGCTGGGGTTAGCCACGGGCAAGGTGCGGTAACGCAGTCGCACGCTGCGCCTTGAAATCCCGAGACGCGCGAGCAAGTCGCGCAGAATTTGAATGCACGCGATCAGGTCCCCGCCGGCACAAGCAGAATCGTCGCCGTCGTCCCCTGCCCGGGCGTGCTCTCCAGCGTCACCGGCCAGCCGAAACGCTCACCCAGGCGGCGAACGATCGACAGACCGATGCCTTTGCCCACCGGATTGGCCTGGTCGGCGCGGAAAAAGGGATCGAAAGCCTGTTCCAGCTCCTCGCGGTTCATGCCGATGCCGGTATCGCGGATGACGACCCGGTCGGCTGCGATCCGCACTTCGATATGCCCGTCGTCGGTAAACGTGCAGGCATTGTTGAGCAGGTTTCCGACCATCACGCCGAGCACGCGCGGTGGTGCATGGAGTTGCGGTGGATCGTCCTCGAACACTTCGAGCTGTACCTGCTTGCCGCCGCAGATCGGGCGAACCCGCGCGATTTCCTCGTACACCACGTCGCGCACGTTGAAGGTTTCGCTCTGCGGTGCCACGTGCGCCTCGCGCGCGAGGATCAGGAAGGCGTCGATCAGCCCTTCCATGTCGCGGCCGGAACGCTGGATGCGCTGCAGCGAACGCAGCGACCTCGGCGGCAGTTCGGGATCGTCGAGCATGAGGTCGGTGGCAACGCGGATGACGGTCAATGGCGTGCGCAGCTCATGGCTGGCGTCACGGGTGAAGTTGCGTTCGCGCTGCACGAACTCGCCCAATCGCTTCGACAGTCCGCTCAGTGCCGTGGACATGCTTTGCACTTCGGTGCCTGCATCCTCGGGAAGCTGCTCCGGGCCAAGGTTCGCCATCTCGGCATCCTGCGGGTCCCATCGGGAAACCCGCGCGGCCAGCCAGCTCACCGGATACACCATGCGTCGGGACGTGCGGTATGTCAGCCACGTCACGGCGTACAGCGTGACCAAGGACAACAACATCGATACCAAGCCGACCCAGAACACAACACGCTCGACCAGCGGAAACGACATGGTGAGGTACAAGCGGCCTTCCGGCTGCACCGTCACCAGCAGTTTCCTGTCGCCGCCGGGCAACTCCGAAACACCTTCCGGCAACGCTGCGAGACCCGCGGACAAGACCCGGTCCCTCGGCACGAACACGCCCTTGATGGCGGAACTGTTGGGCGGGGGATGGGCGGCACTGGCGCGCCTCCCCTTCCAGAAGCTCGCCGCCTCGGCGTTCATCCGCTGCAGGGTCAGCGTCTCCTGTGTCACGACGCTGGTGACGTAGATGCCGATGACGATCGCGAAGCTGGCGATCACCGCCTGCAGGATGAAGGCGCTCTTGATCTTTCGGGGCAGGCCTTGGGGCATGGTCTCTACATTCGATTCTTCGAACGATCAGCGGGCCGGTTGAGCCCAGCCATGTGGATTTCAGTTCGGCGGCTGCTCGATGTCGGCAATGCGATACCCGGCGCTCTGCACGGTATGCAGCAACGGTTTCTCGTAGGGCTTGTCGATGGTCTTGCGCAGGTTGTACAGATGGCTGCGCAAGGTGTCGGAATCCGGCAGCCCATTGCCCCAGATCTCGCGTTCGATTTCCTGGCGGCTGACCACGCGCGGCGATTCGCGCATCAGGATGGTCAGAAGCTTCAAGCCGATCGGCGAGAGCTGCAGTTCGGACCCGCCGCGGGTGGCGCGCAGGCTCGCCGGATCCAGCACCAGGTCGGCCACTTTCAGCACTTCGGCGCCCACCTGGCGGCGCTCGCGGCGGATCAGGGCACGCAGCCTGGCTTCGAGTTCCTGGATGGCGAACGGCTTGGTGAGATAGTCGTCGGCGCCCGCGCCAAGGCCCGTCAGCTTTTCATCCAGGGTGTCACGCGCCGTGAGCATCAGCACCGGGGTCGACTTGCGCGCTTCTTCACGCAGACGGCGGCAGACTTCGATGCCGTCCAGACGCGGCAGCATCAGGTCGAGCACGACCACGTCGTAGCTGTTTTCTGACGCCAACCGGTAGCCATCCAGGCCATCGGCCGCGTAGTCGACCTCGAATCCCTTGCCTTCGAGATATTCGCCAACCATTTCCGAGATGTTGCGGTTGTCCTCGACGATCAGCACCAGCCCCGCCGGTTCCTGTGGATTGCGCATCGCGTTCCCCTTTTCCTTCAGCTTTGTGAAGCAATGATGGCCGGGGAGTTTGTCGAGAAGATGTGAAGGCGGGGCTGAATGGGGATCGGGGTGGCCGTCGAGTGGGACCTCGCGACTTTCCAGATCAGCAGTTCCATGCAGATCAGGAGCCTTTGAACCTGACACCGTCCTCGGTGCACGCGGGTGCAATTTGCGATTGAAGCCGCGCGCGGCGCATGGAGGCTGACGACTTGATACTCAGAGTCTGATCTTTCGGGTAAGGATGTCCATGAACATGACCCAATCGCCTGCGAACGAATACAACGGATGCTTGAACGTCGCCGGCCGGTTCTTCTCGAAGAAAAAATGTCCGATCCAAGCGAATCCATAGCCGCACAGCAACGCAGGCAGCAGCCAGCGCAAGTCGCGCTGCAGGACCGCGACGAACAACAGCAGCAGCACGCCGCAACTGCCGATGAAATGCAACCGCCGCGACACGCGATTGGCGTGTTCGCTGAGGTAGTACGGATAGAACTCGCGGAAGCTGGTGAAACGGCTCATGGATGCGACCTCCACTATTCGTAAGCACGTGACGTTCGCCGGTGCGAACGCATTGGGATGCGCCTGCCCGATCTGCTGAAAACGCGTGCGAATGCATCCGCACTACAAAATTCGCGACGCTTCCCCTGCCTTGGCGCGATCCCAGTAACGATCTTGTTCCTGCAGCGTCTGCGATGCGAGCTCGATCCCGTCGGACTCTGCCAGCGCTTCCATCGCGCGGAAGCGCCGCTCGAACTTGCGGTTGGCACCGCGCAGTGCGGAGCCGACGTCGACCTTCGCGTGGCGCGCGAGATTGGCGCAGACGAACAGAAGGTCGCCGATTTCGTCCTGCAACCTCTCGCGGGCCATGGGATCACCGGGCGCTGACGCCACCGCGGCGAATTCGGCGCGGACTTCCTCGATTTCCTCGTGCAGCTTCCCGATCACCGGCGCAGGGCAGGGCCAATCGAAGCCGACCCGCGCCGCACGATCCTGCAACTTCACCGCGCGCTGCCATTCCGGCATGCCGCGTGCGATTCCCGCCAGGGCGGACGGATCGGTGTTCCCGCTTGCTGCACGTTCCTCGCGTTTGTGTGCGTCCCATGCGCGGGTTTGTGCAGGGGCATCCTGCTCCAGAGCCGCTCGTCCCGAACTTGCCGAAGGACCAAAGACATGCGGATGCCTGCGGGTCATCTTGCTGCTGATTGCCGCAACCACGTCGCCGAAGGCAAAGGCGCCCTGCTCTTCCGCCATGCGTGCATGGAACACGACCTGCAGCAGCAAGTCGCCGAGTTCGTCCTTCAGGTCCCCGAGATCATTGCGGTCGATGGCATCGGCGACTTCGTAGGCTTCCTCGATGGTGTAAGGCGCGATCGTGGCGAAGGTCTGCTCCACGTCCCAGGGGCAACCGTTCTCGCGGTCGCGCAGGCGGGCCATGATGTCGAGCAGGTGCTGGATGTTGTTTGTCTCGTCTTTCACTTGTCTCTCATTGCAGAACCATCGGCTTCAACGACCGTACTCGTCTGCGGCAGTGAATACCGTTTGTACCGTCGTTCCCGCGAAGGCGGGAATCCAGCGACCTTACGCTTTCATTCCAAGGGATTCCAAGACAAACCTCAAAGCGAGGTCACCGGATTCCCGCCTTCGCGGAAATGACGTGCAATGAGCGTGACACCCTGCGCGTCCGACAACCCTCTTCGTCACGCAACCCAATCCTTCCACGGCAATGAAGCATCACCCAA
>JBDSEX010000141.1:0-4892 GCA_039919835.1 Luteimonas sp. | reverse complement strand
TGCATCCTGTTCGCTTTCGATGCGATCCACATGCCCGCGGCCGCTCGCACGTTCGCGCCCGATGGCGACGGGCACCTCCAGCAGCAGCGTCAATCCCGGCTGGATGCCGACTGCATGCCGTTCCAGGCTGGAAATGAACTCCGCATCCAACCCGCGTCCCCCGCCCTGGTAGGCATGGCTGGCATCGGTGAACCGATCGCTCACCACCCACGCACCGCGTTGAAGCGCGGGCAATATCGTTTCGCGAACATGCTGCGCGCGCGCGGCGAACATCAGCAACAGCTCGGCTTCGGCGGAAGGCGCTTCATGATCCCGGCTCAGCAGCAGATCACGGACGAGTTCCGCGAGGGGCGTGCCGCCGGGCTCGCGCGTGCATACGACATCGTCGCCGCCGTCGACCAGGAACGAGCGCAGTGCGGCCAACACCGTGGATTTGCCCGCGCCTTCGCCGCCTTCCAGAGTGACGAATCGGGGATACGTCGCCAATGCGGTCATTGCGACCGTTGCCGGCGATAACGCGCCACGTAAGCACGCACATTGGCGTTGTGCTGTTCCAGTGTGTTTGCAAACAGATGTCGGCCGCTGCCATCGCCGACCGCCACGAAATAAAGCGCATCGCCCGCGGCCGGATTCGTCGCAGCATTGAGCGCATCCGCTCCCGGCATCGCGATCGGTGTCGGCGGCAATCCGGCGCGGGTGTAGGTGTTGTACGGCGTGTCAGCCTGCAGGTCCTGCCGGCGGATGTTGCCCGCGTAAGCGCTGCCCATGCCGTAGATCACGGTGGGATCGGTCTGCAGCAGCATGCCGAGTTTCAGGCGGCGCGAAAACACGCCAGAGATCTGGGGACGCTCCGAGGCAATGCCGGTTTCCTTTTCGATGATGGATGCCAGGATCAAGGCTTCCTCAACCGACTTGACGGGAATCCCGGCGGCACGCTCTTCCCACGCCGAAGCCAGGGCCTTGGTCATCGCATCGTGCGCACGAGTGAGGACGTCCAGGTCGCTGTCGCCACGGTTGTATTGATACGTTTCGGGCAGGAAGCGACCCTCGGGATGCTGGTTCGGGTGTCCAAGCGCCGCCATCAACGCCGCATCGGCGAGCGTCTGGCCTTCCTGTTGCAATGTCGCCGAACGCGCCAGCGCCGCGCGCAACTCGCGGATGTTCCAGCCTTCCACGATCGTGAAGCGGTAACTGATGACCTTGCCGTCGCGCATGGCGACCAGCAAGGCGCGCGGCGTGCTGCCCGGTGCCAGGGCGTATTCGCCTACCTGGATTTTTCCCGCCGCGCCGAGTTGTCGCGCCAGTGCCTGCCACTCCAGTTCATGGCCTTCGCTGACACCTATCCTGCGCAGCTTGCGCAGCACCTTCTTGAAGGAATCCCCTGGCTCAACCACCAACGTCTCGCCGGCCTCGATGCCCGTCAGGCGCATGCCGGCAAAACCCTCGTAGCGCTGCCACAACAGGAATGCGGCGAACCCCCCCAGCAGCGCTGTGGCCATGAACAGAGCGCGGAAACCGCCGCGTTTGCGAACTTGACTCACAGAATCTCCCGGTCGTTGGCAAATGCAGGATGGCGCTGTTCGAGCCTCGCCTGCAACGCAGCGATGTCTGGATGCGGCCGCCACTCCCGGCCAGGCAATCGCGCCACAGGCAGGATACCGCGCACGGCGTTACACAGGAAAACCGCATCGGCCGATTCCACATCGACCGCCGTCAACCGGGCCTCCTTCGCATTGATTTCTTCCATGCACCACGCGCGGCAGATGCCGGCGATACCGCACCGATCGATCGCCGGCGTGAGCCAGCCTCCAGCGCGTAACACGAACAGGTTGGCCGAGGTGGCGCTTACGACGCACGCTTCGCTGTCGAGCATGAGTCCATCGTCGATGGCCGGGTCCTGCCATTCACCGCGCGCGATGACCTGCTCCAGGCGATTGCAGTGCTTGAGGCCGGCAAGCGCAGGCTGGATGGCGAGTCGTGTGCCGCACCAGCGCAAGACGAGCCCTGAGGTCCGCGGCCCTGGTGGCAACGCATGCCGCGTGACCACCCAAACGGGCATCGCGTCAAAGTCTGGCGCGTAGCCGCGAGCACCAGCGCCGCGGCAGACAAGGAGCTTGAGGACTCCATTCGCGTTGCCGAACACCTGCGCGGCATGATCACGAACCATGGATTCATCTGGCAGCGGAAGGCGAAGGCGCGCGGCGCCGTGCGACAACCGCGACCAGTGCGCTTCCCACCAATGCACGCTACCGCAGTGCACGCGCATGGTTTCGAACAAGCCGTCGCCATATGCCAGCCCGCGACTGTCTTCGGGAATGGCATCGACCTGCATGCTGCCGATGAAGATGCGTGCCGTCACGCGACGACTCCGAGTGCCTTCAACATGCCACGCGCCTTGGCCTGTGTCTCGTCGAGTTCACGTTGCGGATCGGAATCGGCGACGATCCCCGCGCCGGTGCGAAATCGAAGTATTCGGCCTTCGATTTCAGCGCTGCGAATCAGGATGTTCAGGTCGAGGTCGCCGTCGCGGTTGAGCCAGCCGATCGCGCCGGTGTAGGCGCCACGCCCGGTTTGCTCGATCTCCGCGATGACCTGCATGCAACGGACCTTCGGACAGCCGGTGATGGTGCCGCCCGGAAAGACCGCGCGGATCACCGCGCCCGGGGTTGCATCCTCGCGCAGACGGCCGCGCACGTTGCTGACGATGTGGTGCACATGCGCGTAACTTTCCACGCTCATCAGTTCATCGACTTCAACGCTGCCGGCAACGCAGACCCGTCCCAGATCGTTGCGCTCCAGATCGATCAGCATGACGTGTTCCGCGCGTTCCTTCGGATGGCCGACCAGTTCGCGGATGCGTACGGTGTCGTCGTCGCCCGCGAAGCGTGGGCGGGTACCGGCGATCGGACGCGTCTCGACGACCTCACCGCGCACCGACACCAGACGTTCCGGCGATGCACTGGCGACGGCCCAACCCTGCCCTGCGAACAGGCCTGCGAATGGTGCGGGATTCGCCTCCCGCAACCGCGCGTGCAACGCAGCGGGTTCGATCGTCTCCTGGAAGCAGGCGCGCCACTCGCGTGAGAGGTTGACCTGGAAGACATCGCCTGCAGCGAGGTAGTCGAGGATGCACGCGATGCCATCGGTGAATTGCTTCGGATCCTCCTCGATAAGCGATTGCGGTGGCTTCCAGCGCGACGTCGCGGCAGCCAGTGTCGACTCAGCGATGTCCATGATCATTTCGTCGAGCATCGCTGCATGCACCGCTTCTGCAACGGCAACACATTCCCCGGTGGCGTGATCACGCAACAATGCTGCCGGGCAACGCAGCGCCATCGCCAGCGGCAAGCTTCCCGGTGCATCCGGCAGTTTCAGGATCGGCTCGACCTCGCTGGCGAGCTCGTAGGCGAGGAACAAAGCCCACCCACCACGGAACGGCCAGCGCGGCTCGTCACGCGGTGCCTTGTGTCGTGCCCATTCGGCATCGAGCGCGGACAGGAACCTGTCGTTGATGACAGCACCATCGTGGCGTCGCACCACGCCGCCGATGTCGAGAGACAAGGATTCACCACTCGTCGCCAGCAGCAGGTCCCAACGACCTTGCGCAGTGCCATGCGCGACAGATTCCAGCAGCAGCGGGTAACGCTGGGGTGCATGGCGGTGCAGGGTCAGGAGGTCGAGAGTGGGAGGAATCGCGCGGGTGACGAGCATGCTTTATACGCCGTCATACCGGCGAAGGCAGGAGTCCAGTGACTCGTGCTTTCTTCGCACCAGGTGCCCAGCTCTCGTCTCTTCGCAGCAAAACCCCGTATTCCGGGCCAATGCAAAGCCAACGGGATCCGGCCTTCGCGCGATTGACGTCGTCAGGTTCAAATGCGCTTGAATACAAGCGTCCCGTTGGTGCCGCCGAAGCCGAACGAGTTCGACATCGCCACATCCACCTGCTGCTGTCGTGCCGTGTGAGGCACGTAGTCGAGATCGCAACCGTCCGACGGTTTGTCGAGGTTGATGGTCGGAGGAATGATGCCGACGTGCAGCGCCATTGCCGAGAACACGGCTTCCACGCCGCCGGCCGCGCCGAGCAGATGCCCGGTCATCGACTTTGTGGAACTGACCATCGCCTTCATCGCATGCGCGCCGAGCGCGGCCTTCACCGCCATCGTCTCGGCGAGATCGCCTGCTGGCGTCGAGGTCCCATGGGCATTGATGTAGCCGATCTGGTCTGCATTGAGGCTGGCATCCTTGATCGCATTTCGCATGCAGCGTGCTGCGCCCTCTCCGTTCTCGCTGGGCGCTGTCATGTGATACGCGTCTCCGCTCATGCCGAAGCCCGCGAGCTCGCAGTAGATGCGCGCGCCGCGTGCTTTCGCGCGTTCGTATTCCTCGATGACCACGATGCCGGCGCCATCGCCCATCACGAAACCGTCGCGGTCGCGATCCCACGGACGAGACGCTTTGCCGGGGTCGTCATTGCGGGTCGACAACGCCTTCATCGCGCAGAAACCGCCCACCGAGGTCGGCGTCGTCGCGAATTCCGCGCCGCCGGCCACCATCGCGTCGGCCTCCCCGTACTGGATCATGCGCATCGCAAGCCCGATGTTGTGCGTAGCGGTGGTGCATGCGGACACGGCGGCGATATTCGGTCCCTTCGCGCCGGTCATGATCGACAGGTTGCCGGCGATCATGTTGATGATCGTGCTCGGCACGTAGAACGGCGAAATCCTGCGCGGTCCGCTTTTGGCATTCTTGAGCGTGGTCTCCTCGATGCCGCTGAGGCCGCCGATGCCGGCCCCGACCGCGATGCCGATGCGTTCGGCATCCTCACCGCTGATTTCAAGCCCCGCATCACGCATCGCCATCAAGCCGGCGGCGACGCCGTAATGCACGAACGT
>JBDSEX010000049.1:0-4427 GCA_039919835.1 Luteimonas sp. | reverse complement strand
TCGGTGCGAAGGTTTCGGTCTGCACCACTTCGGCATCGTTGGACAAGCCGGTGACGATGGTCGGCAGCACGAAATTGCCCTTGCGGTCATCGAGCGCCTTGCCGCCGCTTTCGATCTTGCCGCCGGCAGCTTTGGCTTTCGCCACGGCATCCAGATACGCCTGCACGGCGTCGCTGCTGTTGAGCGGGCCCATCAGGTTGGCGGAATCAGTGGGGTCGCCGATCTTCTTCCCGACCTGCGCGTACGCGGTGACTAGCCTGGACAGGACGTCGTCGTAGATGTTTTCGTGCACGAACAAGCGTCGCGTGGTGGTGCAGCGCTGGCCCGCCGTGCCGACGGCGCCGAACACGATGGCGGGGATCGCTAGTTTCATCTCCGCTGTGTCGTCGACGATGATCGCGTTGTTTCCGCCCAATTCCAGCAGGCTGCGTCCCATTCGCCGCGCCACGCGTTCGCCGACCATGCGACCGATTTTCGTCGAACCTGTGAAGCTGATCAGCGCGATGCGCCGGTCGTCGACGAAATGCGATGCGAGATCGCTGCCAGCGTCGTTGAACAGGAAGAACAGGTCGGGGAAACCGCCGGCCTTGAGCGCATCGTTGCAGATCTTCATCGATGCGATCGCCGACAGTGGCGTTTTCGGCGACGGTTTCCAGATGGTGATGTTGCCGCAGACCGCCGCGATGAAACTGTTCCAGGCCCACACGGCGACCGGGAAATTGAACGCCGAGATCACGCCGACGATGCCGAGCGGATGCCACTGCTCGTACATGCGGTGGCCGGGACGTTCGGAATGCATCGTCAGCCCGTACAGCTGCCGCGACAGGCCCACGGAAAATTCGCCGATGTCGATCATTTCCTGCACTTCGCCATCGCCCTCGGGCTTGCTCTTGCCCATTTCCAGTGCAACCAGGGAGCCGAGCGCGTCCTTGTTCGCGCGCAGTGCTTCGGCGCACAGGCGGACAGCTTCGCCTCGGCGTGGAGCGGGCGTGGTGCGCCAGACCTTGAAGGCCGCCTGCGCACGCTCGACGATGGTGTCGTAATCCTCCTGCGACGAGGCGTGCACGCGGGCGAGGATGTCGCCCGTGCTGGGATTGATCGGCTCGATGACGCCTGCATCGCTGGTCCTGGACCATTCACCGCTGCCGAGGTAGGTGCCGGAATGGGCCGTGCCCTGATGGGCATCGAGGCCGAGCGCCTCGAGGATGTGCTGGGACATGGAAACTCCTGGGGGATTCATTTCGCCACGCGTGACGCGGCCTGGAACAGTCAGGGCCGCATTTTAGCGGGTTTGTCGGCCGCATCGGTCCGTGCTTTTCCGTTCCCCTTCGGGGAAGGGGTTGCGCGCTTGCCTGCAGTGGCCTGGCCGGGGAAGGCGTTTCGACTGCTGACGTTGTCATCGCCGGGACGTTGCGTCACGACCCACTTTCCCGAGCCCATGTGTCCCTGTCGCGAGATCTAGTGCCGACGCGAGAACAAAGAGGGCTCGCCGGCCAAATGAACATCACACTGAAACAGCAGCGGAACGGGCACTGCCCTACGGGGAATGTTTGACCGGCAACGGGGAGCCGGGCTGCCAAGCCTGGTTTCGAAGGTCATCGAGTATCCCGGTCAGCGTGTCACGGGCGGAGGTGCTGTGGATCGGCAGCACCAGCAGGTCTCCCGGCCTGGCCCACCGCAGCGTGTCGAGCGCAGCCCGGGTTTCATCCAGTTGGATGGTGATGTTGCTGGCGGATACGCCATTCTCCAGCAGCGCGTCGCGCATGATGCCGGCGATCTCGCCCGGCGCGCGGCCACGGAGGTAGTCGTCGATGTCCTTGAGCACGACCAGGCCGGGACGATAGCGCGCGGCGATTGCAGCCAGCGCGCGGTAGTCGTCGTCTTCGCGATTTCCCGCATGTCCCAGGACCAGCGCCAGGCGCCCATCGCCGCGCGCGGCATCCGCGCTCTGCATCAGCACCTGCAGGCCGTCGACGTTATGCGCGTAATCCAGCACAACGCGCACGCCGCCGAGCGTCCATCGCTGCATGCGCCCGGGATTGTCGCCCGGCGCTTCGCCGAAGCGGTGCAACGTCCGGGCAATCGTGTCGGCCGGGATGCCCAGCGCGATCGCACCCAAGGCGGCGGCGGCGAGATTGGCAATGTTGTAGGCCGCGTGCCCGCCAAAGCTCAGCGGCATGTCGGCGACGTCGCCGAGATCATGTTCGATGCCGTCGCGATGGAGATACAGGTGCCCGTCGCGCGGCGCGCAGGTCGTGCCGTTGTTGTCCCGATGCGCGGCGAGCCTTGGATGTCCGGCGTCCAGCGAGAACCAGCCGATCGGGCAGGTGAGTTCGCCGGCGTGTCGCGTGAGCACATCGTCATCGGCATTCAGCACCAGCAGTCCATCGGCTTGGATCGCACGCGCCACGGTGAGCTTGACCTGCGCGAGTTCATCCAGAGTGTGGATGCCGTATTCGCCGAAATGATCCGCACTGATGTTGGTGACGATGGCCGCCTGCGCATGGCAGAGCGCCAGTCCGCGCCGCAGGATGCCGCCACGAGCCGCTTCCAGAACCGCGGCTTCCACATCCGGCGTCCGCAATGCCGCGCGTGCGCCGCCCGGACCCGAAAAGTCGCCGGATTCGAGCATGTCGCCATCGACGAATACCCCGTCGGTACAACTGTGCGCGGTGCGCCAACCGTGCGCGCGGCAGATGGCGGCAAGCGCGCGCACGGTCGTGGTCTTGCCGTTGGAGCCGGTCACCAGTGCAACCTGGATGGCATGCAACGCATTCCAGCCGACATCCGCAGGGGAGGGCAGCGCATCGATTGGCCAGGTCACACTGCCGATGCCCTCGCCGAGGGTCAGGAATTCATCGTCGGGAAGGGAAGGGAGGTTGCGTGCTGCAGCTTCGTGCAGGAGTGCCAGTAACGCCGGGTTTGCTTCCGCCGCCGCGAGCAGGCGCAAGGTGTTCAATGCGGATGCCTGCTCCCAGAACGCGGCATGCCCCGGCGCCCGATGTATTTCAGCAGACGCGGCAGCCGGTTTTTCACTTCCCTTGTCCCCGCGAGGGGTGGGAGCCGCAAGGGCGCACGACCATGCCCATTCGTTGACCTCGGTTGCGGCATACAACTGATCGGCGGGAGCGGTGAAGGCCAGCGACGCGCCGGTCGCATGCCTGCGCACCATCACTACACCAGGCGGCCAATGCAACGCGCCGCGTGCCGCACTGATGTTTTGGCGCCAGTGCGCAACCGCGGCGTCATCTGGAATGCCGCCCGTCGTTTCCAGCGCCGCGCCCGTGCCGTCGAAATAGGGATTGCAGCCGGTCAGGCGGCGGGACTCATCGTACGGGAGCGACATGCTCAGTCATCACTGTCGCGTTCGTAGCGCAGGCCGCGGTCGTCGCGGACCACCCCTTCCATCGCGGCGAATTCGGTGTCGTCCTGCACGCGGGGCGGCAACGGGATATCCATGAACTGTGGCGGAGGGACGGGTGCGCCTTCGATGTGGAACTTGGTGATCTGCTTCCAGGTGCGCGCGAGCGCGTCGGCGAACATCAGCACCAGATCGCCAGGTTGGGCCATGCGCAACGCTGCGTCGACGGCCTGCTGTTCATCCGGGATGACGGTGATCGCGTCTGCGGACACCCCGGCCTCGCGAAGCGCCCTGGACATGATCCCCGGGATTTCGTCGCCATCGCGCCCGCGCAGGCCGTCGTCGCGCCGGCAGATGTAGTGATCGAACCGGCCCGCGACCGCCTGCGCGATGGCCTGCACGTCCTCGTCGCGGCGGTCGCCTGGTGCGGCGACCACGACGATCCGTTTTCCAGTGGTGTCGAGGCGCTGCGCAAGATCCGCCATTGCACCGATGGCATGCGCGTTGTGGCCGTAGTCCATCAGCACCTTGAACGGATGCTCGTTGTACACGTTCATCCGCCCGGGTGCCTGGAAGAAGCTGGTGTCGAACGTGCGCAAGCCCTGGCGTATCGCATCGAGCTTGATGCCAAGCGAGAAGGCCATCGCCGCAGCCACCATCGCGTTCTGAACGTTGTGCAGTGCGCGGCCCTCCATGGTCGCCGGGATCAAGTGCGTCCACAGCAGCGGGATGTGGCTGCCCTTGTCGTACAACGTCATCATGTGGCCGTTGACGCCGGCTTCCAGCGCGCAGGCGCGGCCGCCGGCGCGGATGTGTTCGCGCACCAGCGTGTGCGACGGATTCATGGTGACGTAGCAGATCGTCTTGGCGTCGGTGTAGGCCGACATCTTCAACACGTTCGGATCGTCGGCATTGAGGACCGCGCAATCCTTCGCCACTTCGACCACGATCCGCTTCACTTCGGCCAACTGCTCCAGCGTGTCGATGCCTTTCAGGCCGAGATGATCGGATTGCACGTTGATCACCGCGCCGACATCCACGCACGGCACGCCCATGCCCGCGCGTA
>JBDSEX010000108.1:0-6150 GCA_039919835.1 Luteimonas sp. | reverse complement strand
CGACGGTAGCGCCCTTGGCGTCCACTTCCTTGACGATACCCTTGACGATCGAACCCTTGGTGTTCGAGGCCACGTACTGACCAAGCGGGTCCTGCTCCATCTGCTTGACGCCAAGGCTGATGCGCTCGCGTTCCGGATCGACGGCAAGCACCACGGCTTCCAGCGTGTCGCCCTTCTTGAAGTTGCGCGCCACGTCTTCGCCGGTGGAGTTCCAGCTGATGTCCGACAAGTGGATGAGGCCGTCGATACCGCCGTCCAGGCCGATGAAGACGCCGAAATCGGTGATCGACTTGATCTGTCCCGACACCTTGTCGCCCTTCTTGTGGATAGCGGCGAAGGTTTCCCACGGGTTCGACGACACCTGCTTCATGCCCAGCGAAATGCGGCGACGCTCTTCGTCCACGTCCAGCACCATCACCTGCACGTCGTCGCCGACCTGCACGACCTTGCCCGGGTTGACGTTCTTGTTGGTCCAGTCCATTTCCGAAACGTGGACGAGACCCTCGACGCCCGGCTCGATCTCGACGAACGCGCCGTAATCGGTGACGTTGCTGACCTTGCCGAACACGCGGGTGTCGGTTGGATAGCGACGCGCGATGTTGTCCCACGGATCCTCGCCCAGCTGCTTGAGGCCGAGGCTGACGCGATTGCGCTCTTTGTCGTACTTGAGCACGCGGACATCCATTTCCTGCCCAACTTCAACCACTTCGGACGGATGGCGGACGCGCTTCCACGCCATGTCGGTGATGTGCAGCAGGCCATCGATGCCGCCGAGGTCGACGAACGCGCCGTAGTCGGTGAGGTTCTTGACCACGCCTTTGAGGATCGCGCCTTCGACCAGCTTCTCGAGCAGCTGCTCGCGCTCTTCCGAATGCTCGCTCTCGACCACCGCGCGGCGCGAAACCACCACGTTGTTGCGCTTGCGATCGAGCTTGATGAGCTTGAACTCCAGCTCCTTGCCTTCCAGGTACACGGGATCGCGCACGGGGCGCACATCCACCAGCGAACCGGGAAGGAACGCGCGGACATCCTTGATATCGACGGTGAAACCGCCCTTGACCTTGCCGCTGATGCGGCCGGTGATGGTGGCGTTGGCTTCGAGCGCTTCTTCCAGCTCGTCCCAAACCATCGAGCGCTTGGCTTTCTCGCGCGAAAGGACGGTTTCGCCGAACCCGTTCTCGAGCGAGTCGAGTGCAACCTTGACCTGGTCGCCGACGGCGACGTCGAGTTCACCTGCGTCGTTCCGGAACTGTTCGATCGGCACGATGCCTTCGGACTTCAGACCGGCGTTGATCACCACGACATCGCTACGGACTTCGATGACGGTGCCGATCACGATGGAACCCGGCTTCAGCTTCGCCAGATTGGTCTGGCTTTGTTCGAACAGTTCGGCAAAAGATTCTGTCATTGGAAAATTACTCTGGTTGATGACACAGACCGGCGCGGAGATGCACTTGCTCCGGTCCACCCGTTGTCGGCTTGCGCGGGATTGCGCGTGGCCGTGAGTGTTGTGGATTGAAATCCGCACGAATATTCCAGCGGGCCATGGTGTTCTCTTACACGTGCTCTATTTCGGTGCTGCTCTACCTGCTGTCTTGCTCGACATCCTTGTCGGCCTGCTAGAAAACCATCCCATCCTTGTCCTCCCCTTGAACGCCGAAGGAAACGGAGCAGCCGCGAGAAACCCGAGACTACGGATGGACCCATGCAAGCACTCGTTCCACGACGGCATCGATGCCAAGGCCGGTGGTGTCGATGCGGACAGCGTCTTCGGCTGGCCGCAAGGGCGCCACAGCGCGATTGGCATCGCGAGCGTCACGGGCGAGAATCTCGCCCAGCAGACCGGCCAAAGTAACGGAAACCCCTTTGTCTTTCAACTGCTTATAGCGTCTTTGGGCCCGTTCCTCGGCACTGGCGGTGAGGAAGACTTTGAAACGGGCATCCGGGAAGATAACCGTCCCCATGTCCCTGCCATCGGCAACCAGGCCGGGGGGAAGCCGGAAATCATGCTGTTTCTGTACCAGTGCGGCCCGCACAGGGGGCATCGCCGCAATCGCAGACGCTGCCGCACCGGCGGTTTCCATGCGCAGCTGATGGGTCGCATCCTTGCCGTTGACGATGACCCGTGGTTCGGCCGAGCCGTCGCCCGTTTCAAAATGGATTTCGGTACGCGCGGCGCAGACCGCGACCGCATCCGCATCGCTGAGATCGACCTGCGACCACGCCGCCGCCAGGCCCACTGCCCGATACAAGGCGCCAGAATCCAGGTAGTGCCATCCCAGTCGATTGGCGACATGGCGGCTGATGGTGCCCTTGCCCGAGCCGGAGGGTCCGTCGATGGTCAGCACGGGAGGGATCGCATTTTGCATCGGGACTGCTCCGGGGTTTGGTGCATTCTGCCAGCTCATTCGATTGTTCTCGTTGCTTTTTCGGTGCAACCACTTGAATCGCTGGGGAAAGTTTCGTTAGAATGGCCGACTTTATTCGCCAGAGGTGTGTCATGAAGGTCCTGTCCTCCCTGAAGTCGGCGAAGGCCCGTCACCGCGACTGCAAGGTGGTTCGCCGTCGTGGCAAGGTCTTCGTGATCTGCAAGAGCAACCCGCGTTTCAAGGCCCGCCAGCGCTGATTGCTGTTTGCCGGATGCCATACCTAGGCCGCCATGTGCGGCCTTCGTCATTTTTGCGATATGGAAATATTGAGGGCTGCCGGTGGCAGGGGATGCTTGCCTGCGCTTCACCCGATCTGCCTACAATCGACGCCTCATCCGAGGAGCCGTCGCCATGATCCGTCCCTATCTTGCAGTCCCCGTCCTGGCCCTGGCTGCCTTTGCCAGCGCAGCATCGGCGGAAACCCTGCTGATCGAACGCGTGCAGGCAGAGGCGCGGACTGCAATGCCGACCCGCGGCATGAACATGGGCCAGGTCCAAGCCAGATACGGCGCGCCGACCAGCCGCCTCGAACCGCGCGGCGGCCAGAAACGGCAATGGCCCACCATCAACCGCTGGATGTACCCCGGATTCACGGTGTACTTCGAGAAGAGCAAGGTGATTGACGTGGTGGCCAACCAGTCAGGCACCAACGAGATCGGTCCCAAGCCAGCCATCCGCTGACGCGATGGCGCATTCCGCTTCGCGCGCTTCAGCGTTGCCAACTCCAGCGTTGCGCCTCCCCGCAGAGTGGGAGCCCCAGGCGGCGGTGTTGGTCGCGTGGCCGCATGCCAAGACCGACTGGGCAGAGCGGCTCGGCGAAGTCGAGGACAGCTACATCGCCCTGGTGGCTGCGATTGCACGCTACCAACGCGTCGTGATCTGCGTTGCCGATGCCGACCTGCAGACCTATGCAGAGGCGCGACTGCGTTCGGCCCGCATCGATATTTCGCGGGTGCAGTTCGTGGAAGTTGAGTACGACGACACGTGGTTGCGCGATTCCGGTCCGATCACACTGCAGGGACCTGAAGGCTTCCGGTTGCTGGATTTCCGTTTCACCGGCTGGGGCGGCAAATTCGAGGCAAGTCGCGACGACCGCTTGATCCAGTCGCTGGAATCGCAGCAAGTGTTCAAGGAGGCATCGTCAAGGCAGATCGACTTCGCGTTGGAAGGCGGTGCGATCGAAACCGATGGCGACGGGACGTTGCTTACCACGTGGCAATGCCTGCACGAACGGCATCCGCGGAACAGTCGCGAGGAACTCGACGAGAAACTCTCGCACTGGTTGTCTCAGGATCGCGTGCTGTGGCTTGATCACGGTTATCTCGAAGGCGACGACACCGACGCTCACATCGACACCCTCGCCCGCTTCGCACCCGGTGATGGCATCGTGTTCCAGGCTTGCGAAGACCCGGCCGACTCGCATTACTCCGAACTGAAAGCAATGGCGGGCGAGATCAGCGCCTTGCGCACACGTGATGGAAATCCCTATCGGCTGTTCCCGTTGCCGTGGGCGCAACCCATCGTTGATGGCGGACGTCGGCTGGCCGCGAGTTACGCAAATTTCCTGATCATCAATGGCGCGGTGCTGATGCCTGCGTATGGCCTCACGCCCGATGAGCGCCGCGTCGACGCGGACGCGGCGGCCGTGCTTGCGGCAGCCTTTCCGGATCGCGACATCGTGCCGGTCCCGTGCCGGCCGCTGATCTGGCAGAACGGCAGCCTGCATTGCCTGACGATGCAGCTCCCGCACGGGCTGGTCTAGTGCGACGTTCGACCCGCCACCTTGACCATCTTGTAAAAGCCGCGGAGTTGCCCGGGCAACTCGGCATGGCGACTTGAGAGCGGCGAGTCGAGCCCCCTTACAATTGCCGTATCCCAAAATGTGACGCACACGATGAAGAAATCCCCGCTTGCCGTCGCCCTGATCCAGGAAAAAAACCATGGCGATGCAGAGGCGAACCTCGCGGTCATCGAGCAGCGTGTCGCCGAGTCCGCAAAGCGCGGCGCGAAACTGGTGTTGCTGCAGGAATTGCACAACGGCGCGTATTTCTGCCAGCACGAGGCGGTGGACGAATTCGATCTCGCCGAACCCATTCCGGGCCCCAGCACCAAACGTCTCGGCATGCTCGCGAAACAACACGGCGTGGTGCTGGTCGGTTCGCTGTTCGAGCGGCGCGCAGCGGGGCTGTACCACAACACCGCCGTCGTGTTCGAAGCGGACGGCTCCATGGTCGGCAAGTACCGGAAGATGCACATTCCGGACGATCCCGGTTTCCACGAAAAGTTCTACTTCACCCCGGGCGATCTCGGATTCATGCCGATCGATACGTCGGTGGGCCGTCTGGGCGTACTCGTCTGCTGGGACCAGTGGTATCCCGAGGCGGCGCGACTGATGGCGCTGGCCGGTGCTGAAATATTGCTGTACCCGACCGCGATCGGCTGGGACCCCAACGACGATCAGGCCGAAAAAGACCGCCAACGCAGTGCGTGGATCCTGAGCCATCGCGGGCACGCGGTGGCCAATGGATTGACGGTGATGTCGTGCAACCGCGTGGGACACGAGCAATCGCCACTGGAGGCTGCGGGAATCGACTTCTGGGGCAGCACGCACGTGCTTGGACCGCAAGGAGAGTTTCTTGCCGAGGCCGGAAGCGATCCGGAGTTACTGATGTGTGACATCGACCTGCAACGCAGTGAGCAGGTGCGCCGCATCTGGCCCTTCCTGCGCGACCGCCGGATCGATGCGTACGGCGATTTGTTGAAGCGGTATCGCGACTGACCTGTCTACTGCCGTACCGATACACTCAACATCGCGAACACGAGCACCCGAATGATCGACGATCCAGCGGCATCCACGCACGACGGGCACGTGCCATCTCCTTTGAGTGGACAGCCCCACGCGATCGTCGAACGCGACGGCGTGCGCTACACGCTACTCGGCACGGCGCATGTCTCGAAGGCCAGCGTCGATGCCGTGCGCGCCGCCATTGCGAGCAATGCGTTCGACGCGGTCGCGGTCGAACTCGATTCGCAGCGCCTGCAGTCGCTGACGGATCCGGATGCGTTGGCGAAACTGGATCTGATCAAGGTGCTGCGCGAAGGCAAGACCGCGCTATTTGCGGTGAACCTCGGGTTGGCCGCTTATCAGCGGCGCCTTGCCGAACAACTTGGGATCGAACCTGGCGCCGAATTGAAAGCCGCTGCAGTGGATGCGAAAGCGCTTGGATTGCCGGTGCACCTGATCGATCGCGATGTCGGACTCACCTTCAAACGCGCCTTCAACAGCCTGGGTTTCTGGGGACGCGCCAAGCTCAGCGCTGGTTTGTTCGCTGGCCTGTTCGCTGATGACGAGGTCGGCGAAGAGGACATCGAAAAACTCAAGCAAGGCGATCTGCTGGAAGCCAGCTTCAGCGAGTTCGCCGAGCAGACGCCGGAACTCTACGAAGCCATCATCGCAGAGCGGGATCGGTACATGGCGGCGAAGTTGCGCGAAACATCCGGGCATGCGCGTGAAGTGCTTGCCGTTGTTGGCGCGGGGCATCTGCAGGGACTGGCGACCCATCTGCGCGAGGAAACGCGCCCGCCGCAGCTGATTCGCGAAGAGCTCGACGCCACGCCCGAAAAATCGTCCGTGCCGTGGTTCACCATCGTGCTCGCCACCTTCGTCATCGGCGGCTTCGCATGGGGATTCTGGCGTGGCGGCGTGGATGTCGGCGCGGAC
>JBDSEX010000094.1:0-2675 GCA_039919835.1 Luteimonas sp. | reverse complement strand
CGACTGGTTTGGACGGATTAGTATCGGGTGAAGTTGGCGCCACGCCGCAGCATACGCAGGGGGGACCTTTGATGAAAGGTAACGACAATCGGCCGCAGCGCAGGACGTGGCGCATCGCGCGGGTCGGCCTGGTCGGACTCCTGCTGCCGCTCGCAGTGGCGAGCACCGCGCAGGAACCATTGCGCTGGAATTCGCCGCAAGCCACGCCCGCGGCTGTGCAGGCGCCGCAGACGTACGGCACTTCGCAAGCCAACGCGTATGCCCAGGCACCGCTGGCGTATGCGGCGCCGGTCTCGGTCCTTCGGCCGATGCCGCTCGCTCCCGGGTTCGATGTCCGCGAGTTCGAGACGCTCGCCCAGGAGCTGGTGGCCGACCAGCGCGTGCCCGGCCTGGCGCTTGCGATCGTGCAGAACGGCCGCGTGCTCAGCGCGCGCGGGTATGGCATCACCGACATGTCGGCGGCAGAGCCGGTGGATGCGCATACCGTGTTCCGGCTCGCGTCGCTGTCGAAATCGTTCGCCGGCACCATGACCGGGATGCTGGTCAACGATGGGGCCTTGCGTTGGGACAGCAAGCTGGTGGATTTCATGCCCGGCTTCCGCTTGTCCGATCCGTACGCGGCACAGCGCCTGACCGTCGCCGACGTCCTCAGCCATCGCGTCGGCCTGACCCACAACGCCTACGACCGTGACATTGAAGCCAATGCCAGTTATCACGACCTGGTGCAGAAGCTGGCGTACGCGCCGATGAAATGCGCGCCGGGCGAGTGTTACGCGTACCAGAACGTGGCCTTCAGCATGATCGGCGACGTGGTGTTCGCCGCGACCGGGCAATTCTTCAGTGACAACGTGCAGCGCCGCATCTTCAAGCCGCTGGGCATGAACGATGCGAGTTACGGCCTCGAAGGCATCTCGGCAAGTGCGCGCTGGGCCAAGCCGCATGTACGCGGCGGCGGCAGCTGGGTGTCCAAGTCACCCAAGCCGACGTACTACCGTTTGCCGCCCGCGGCCGGTGTCAACGCCAGTATCAGCGACATGGCGCAATACCTGATCGCGCACACCGGGCATCGCCCGGACGTGTTGCCGGCGCCGCTGCTGGCGACGCTGCATGCGCCCGTCATTTCGACTCCGTCGGAAATGCGCGGTTCGCCGTGGCGCCGCGAGCGCGTGTTTTCCGCGGGTTATGGTCTGGGTTGGCGCGTCTACAACTATGCCGGCCGCGAACTGGTTTTCCATGGCGGCGCAGTGCAGGGCTATCGCGGCGTCATTGCGGTGATGCCCGAACGCGACTTGGGGGTCGTCATCTTGTGGAACAGCGACAGCTCCCTGCCGTCCGGCCTGCTGCCGACGATCCTCGACCGTGCGGTTGGGTTGCCGGCAGTGGCGTGGATCAAGCGCGAGCCGAAGGCGGACACAATGTATGCCGAGGATGCGCCGAATGCCGGCGTGGAGTCGTCGAGCTCAAACGCCGCGCCGGAATGACGTAAGGCTCCCTTCTCCCTTCGGGATGAAGGCTCGCGGCTTGCGAGGCACTGGCTCGGGTACGTCCCAACACCCTTCGCATTGCGACACCGAGTGGCTCATGCAGATGGATCGGGCGCGGAAGCGGCTGGTCGGCCTTTAGCGACCGCTAGTCCGGGCGCCCACATCCCGATGTTGCTGCGCGGCGACTGACCCTGCTGCGACCGTCATTCTCCCCACGGGAGAAGAAGAGCGTGCAGATCCATGACGCGCATTTCCCTGCCCATAAAAAAACTCTCCCCCCGCCTGGGCGCGGGAGGAGAGCCTGGATTACGACTAATCGGGGCGATTAGATCATTGGCGCCGGCATGGCCGGCATGGTCTTCGGTGCGGAGCTGGCGCGTCGTGCCTTCTTGGCGGGCTTCTTCGCGGCCTTCTTCGCACGCTTCTTGGTCGCCTTCTTGGTCGACTTCTTGGCTGTCTTCTTCGCAGCCTTCTTCGCGGTCTTCTTGGCGGCCTTCTTGGCCGGCCGGCGCTTGGCTACCTTTTTGGCGGCTTTCTTGGCCGATTTCTTGGTTGCTTTCTTGGCCGACTTCTTGGTTGCCTTCTTGGCGGACTTCTTCGCTACCTTTTTTGCGCCTTTCTTGGCCGCTTTCTTGGTGGCTTTCTTGGCTACCTTGCGGGCGCCCTTCTTGGCGACCTTCTTGGTTGCCTTGCGAGCTGTGGTTTTCTTCGCAGCTTTCTTCGCAGTTTTCTTGGCCGCCTTCTTGGCGGGACGTTTCTTTGCAGCTTTTTTCATAGCCATTGGATGGCTCCTCGTCAGTTGACTATCGGATGGAACTGCCCAGGTGGAAGCAACACCGCGGGAGTCGGACCCGCGATCAACCGCCGTTGCGCAAGGCGCAGCGGAACGGATTCTTTCGAGCACCGCGCGTTGCCGCTGCACAGGTCGCTCTCAATAAAAAACCCGCGGCGCCGGACGCCACGGGTCGAGTGTTCTGGAAGATGTTTGGTTTTTTCGAGGGAGACGAAGCCTGAGTCCACCGTCATGACTGTCCGGGCGGAGCGCTGTGTTGTGCTTCGTGTTGTCGCGTTGATCCGGCTCACTCGTATGCGCAGGCATGTCTGCTGGGGCGAAACGTAATCACGGTTTTTCGCAGTGTCAACACCTTGTGGCAATTTTTTTGATCGTACGCGGCCGTTACCGCCACCCAT
>JBDSEX010000068.1:0-3376 GCA_039919835.1 Luteimonas sp. | reverse complement strand
GTATCCGATGGGCCATGCAGTGCGGGACTTCTTCGCCAATGGCGGTGGGCAGGCGGTGATCGTGCCGGTGGGTGGCGCGGACGGGGCGTTGCTGGAGGATGCCGACTACCTCGGCAACGCCGATCGTCGGACCGGGCTGCACGCACTGCGCGGGGTGGAGCAGTTCAACCTGCTGTGCATTCCGCCCGACGTGCGCGACGGCAGCATCAGCCCGGTGGTCCTGCAGGCGGCGCTTGCGGTGTGCGTGGAATGCCGGGCGATGCTGATCGTGGATGCGCCGGCGCATTGGCGCGACGTGCCGTCAATCGTGGCCGGTGGCGCAGCAGCACTGGGCATCGACGGCGCGTCGGCCCGTAATGCGGCGCTCTATTTTCCGCGGCTGCTGCAGGCGGACCCGGCGAGCGGGGGTGCGTTGGTCGCGTTTGCGGCGTGCGGGGCCATCGCGGGCGTGATGGCGCGCACCGATACCATGCGTGGCGTGTGGAAGGCGCCGGCGGGGATCGACGCCACGCTGCATGTCGTGCACGGCCTGGAGATCCAGGTGGATGACGATGACAACGGGTTGCTCAATCCGATCGCGGTCAATTGCCTGCGCACGTTCCCCGCACATGATCCTACTGTGTGGGGTGCGCGCACGATGGCCGGGCGCGATGCGCTGGCCGACGAGTACAAGTACGTGCCGGTGCGTCGCCTGGCACTGCACATCGAGGTCAGCGTGCAGCGCGGCACGCAGTGGGCCGCGTTCGAGCCCAACGCGGAGCCGCTGTGGGCGCAGCTGCGCGCGTCCGTCGACACCTTCATGCACAACCTGTTCCGACAGGGCGCCTTTGCCGGCCGCACGCCGCGGGACGCGTGGTTCGTGCGCTGCGATGCCAGTACCACGACACAGGACGACATCAACCAGGGCCGCGTCCACATCGACATCGGCTTCGCAGCAATCAAGCCGGCTGAGTTCGTGGTCATCCGGCTGACGCTTGCCGGCGGGTCCGTGACAAACGCCTAGCCAACAATGGGGTCAGGTCCCCTAAATTGGCCAATCGACTGAATCTACTAGAAGGCGGGACTGCAATGACTGACAGCAAGTCCACTTTGCTTCCATCAATCCGCCGTCGCTGTTGCTGCGGACGGATGCCGGACTCCCAGTAGTTTCCCAATGGCGCTCCTGCGCACGAGGACGTGATAGCTAAGCAGGCAAAGTGCTAATGTCGCAGCAATGGAAATCGCGAACTTCGCGCCCCACCACAGTTCCAGGTCCATCAGCCGGTACTGCACGAAAAACAGGACTGGCAGGTGGGCGATGTAGACCCAGTACGAGGAATCCGACAGGTAGCGCAGCAGGCGGTTGCTGCGGTTCAACAACGATCGACCGGCGACGAGGCAAACGCAGGTCATCCACACACTGATGTACGCCTCGATTGCTGCGATAAGCACGCCGGCGGACGGATCTTCGGCAGCGGGCACGTGCTGCTTGAACAGATACAAGAACGCACCGTACATCGCGAGGCTTGCCACCAGCAGCCACGGTGCGAAACGCTGGAACCGCTCGATCATGGCTTCGTGGCCAAACACCATATAGCCGAAGGCAAAGAACGGCCCATAGAACCCGAATGCCCAGAACTGGGGAAACAGGCTCTCTGGCGCGGGAAGCGGAGCGGTCACCGAAGCGAGTGCTGGCACCAGCAACAGCGGAAGCAGGCCCAGTTGCGAGACGGGGTGCACGTTGCGGACGAACGTTCCGATTTTCCCCAGTTCCAGGCTCTTCACCACCCAGACCAGGACATAGAAGAAAAGAAGGTAGTAAAGAAACCACAGATGGGCCGTGCCCGGAGGTAGCTCCGGTGGGTTTGCCATCTGTGAGAACTTCTCGATCATCACCAGCACGGGTGAGGGGTGTTGCACGCTGGCCGCCGCATGCAGTGTGGCGTGGCTCATCGCTGCGATCACCAGCGGGCAGAAGATCACTAGCGGCAACGCGATGCGCTTGAGGCGATTCACGAACAGGCCGCCGAGTCCGCGCCTGCGCAGCAGCATCGCGGCAAAGAAGCCGGCGACCAGGAAGAACAGCGGCATCCGGAACAGGTGCAGGAACCAGATGACAACGTCCAACGTGGCCGATTGCGCACGATCGGCCACGGGATAGAACGGATGCATGAGGGGGCTGTAGGCGAGGGCGGCGTGGAACAGCACCCCCGACAGCATGGCCAGCGCACGCAGGTTGTCCAGGTAGTGAAAGCGGATTGTGTCGGCCATGGCGAAGCCTCCGAGGGCTCAGTCGGATCGATGACGGAAGGTGTCGCTGGCGTTGCAGCGCCAACTCGATGGAACGAAGTCAGTACGAAGTTTTTTTAGTAGAAGGATTTCTTGCGGCCGTGCACCCAGCCGGTCACGACCAGCACGACGACACTCACCAGGACCTGGGCCAGCAGGATGGACGCGACTGCCGGGCTGAACACGATCGTGTCGGTATTGGTGAAGTTCTTGATCACTGCGAGCTGTCCCACGGCCATGATGAAGGGGTTGATCAGCAAATTGCTGCCGATCATGGCGAAGATGTTCCATCCTTCCGACTCGACCGCCATGGCGACACTAAAGGCCACGGCGTACGCCACCAGCACGTGCCCGAAGATCAACAGCGACAGGACCACGAGCCCGTCGGGCACCGGCGTGAAAAAGATGACGAATAGCGTGCCCGCGAGCATTACAAGGTAGGGCACGAGGAACGTGATCAGGTTGCCGGCCAGCTTTGCCAGGTAATAGTCCAGCGGCGACACCGGCAGGCTCATCACGAACGCCAGTGTCTGTTCCTTGCGCTCGTTCAGCAGCGATGTCGAGATCGAGAAACACGACGCGGACACCAGCACGATGATCATCATCAGCGAGCCCAGGTAGAAGCTCCAGCTCTTGGCCATGCCGATCAGGCACAGCGCCACGATGCCGGCTAGGACGCATGCCGCAAGCTGCTTCTGGAACAACCGCCAGTCTTTCGCGACCAGCAGTTTGATTACGGGAATATTGAGTTGGGAGAACGTCATGCTGCACCTCCAGCGCGCACGGTGGTCACGAAGATGTCTTCCAGGCTCATCGCCTCGGTGCTGCGGATTTCCACGCCTTGCGTCTGCAGGCGTTGCAGCAGGTCGTCGCTGAATTGACGCACCTTCAATTCGAGGATCGACCCGTTCTGTCGAGCTGTGGCGATCTCGGGCCACGCAGTCTTGTCGGGTTCCCACGATCCCTGGCAGACGACTCGGCGCCAATCATCGAGGAACGTCTCCTTGTCCTTCGACGCAAGCAGCGCGCCGTCGTGGACGAAGGTGATGGTGTCGGCGATCTGCTCGATGTCCTTGGTGTTGTGGGACGAGAACAGCACGCTGCGAGC
>JBDSEX010000058.1:0-11327 GCA_039919835.1 Luteimonas sp. | reverse complement strand
GTTCCTGCACGCGGACAGCATCGAGACCGTAGCCGTCCTGCTGCTGGCAGGGCTGCGCGATTTGCACGCCGGGTCACACTGCGTCGCGACTTCCTCGGACTGGCCGCAATCGGTGACCTTCCACCCTGCGGGTTGTCGCACGGCAACACGCCTGGCACAGGTGGAGCGCGCGGTGGCCGCGCATCGCGCTGCAGGGCAAACCGATCCACGGACGCGCATCCTCTGCGACGATGGCCAACGCGCTGTTGCGCTGTTGCTGGCCGGCGAGACGATGGATGCGGCGGGCAATGCGGCGAACACGGATGGCGAACGGGACGCCCGCGCGTTGCTTGACGACGCCGGGACCCGGCTTGCCGAATTGCTGCAGCTGCGCCAGCTGCGCGACTCCATCGAGCGCCTGGAAAAGGGCGAGCAGCTGCAGCGCGCGTTGTATGCGATTGCGGACATGGCCGGCTCCGATCTCGAGATGCCCGACATGCTGCGAGGCGTGCACGCCATCGTGGGCGGGCTGATGTATGCGGAAAATTTCTACATCGCGCTGCACGATCCCGATGCCGATACGCTGTGCTTCATCTATTTCGTCGACAGCGTCGAAACGTCATTGCCGCCCGTGGAAGCGCTGCCGATGTCGCGATTCGAGCGCGGCCTCACCTGGTACACCATCCGTGACGGCAAGCCCATGATGGGCAGCAACGAGCAGCTGGCTGGACAGGCCTCCGGCCCGGTCACGTTCCGCGGCGTCGACAGCGTCGACTGGCTGGGCGTACCAATGCTGCGCAATGGCCGCGCCAAGGGCGCGGTGGTTGTGCAGAGCTACCTGCCGGGCGTCCGCTTCACCGAAGCTGACCGTTCGCTCCTGGCGTTCGTCGCCGAGCACATCCTCACCGCACTCGAGCGCAAACGCACCAAGGAGCAACTGGAACTGCGCGTGCAGCAACGCACCCGCGAGCTGGCCGAGGCCAACAGCGGCCTGCGCGAGCAGATAGCGGAACGCGAACGCGGTGAGCGGTTGCAGGCCGCGTTGTATCGGATCGCGGCGCTTGCCAATTCCGACGAAAGTTCTGAACGTTTCTACCGCCACATCCATGCGATCGTCGGCGAATTGCTGAATGCGGAAAATTTCTACATCGCGCTGAAGTCCGAAGATGGCACGTCGCTAGAATTTCCATACTGGGTGGATGCGCACTCTCCACCACCCCCAGCGCGGCCGATGAAGCCAGGGCTGACCGAATACGTAATTCGAAGCGCCCGCCCGCAGCTCGTGGGCCGCACACGCGCGCAACAGCTCGTGGCGCAGGGTGAAATCGTCCCCAGCGTCGCCCTGCGCGACTCGTCCACGCATTGCTGGCTGGGCGCGCCGCTGATCGGCGAGGAGTCCGTGCTCGGAGCTGTCGCGCTCCAGAGCTACTCGACCGAAGTGGAGTACACCGAGCGCGATGCCGAGCTGCTGACGTTCGTCTCCTACCAGATCGCCAGCAGCGTCCAACGCCGCAACAATGCCCAGGCGCTGATCAAGCTCAATGCAGAACTCGAACAGCGCGTACAGTCGCGCACCGCCGAGTTGCGCGAGCAGATCGCGGTGCGCGAACGCGTCGAGTCGCAGCTGTTGCACCAGGTGATGCACGACGCCCTCACCGGCCTCCCCAACCGCATCTACCTCCGCGACCGCATCGAGCGCGCGATGGCCTCGCTGCGCCGCGACCCGGACATGAAATTCGGTCTGCTGTACATCGACATCGATCGCTTCAAGGTGGTCAACGACAGCCTTGGCCACCTGGCCGGCGACGAAGTGCTCAGGGAAGTCGCGCGCCGCCTCGCATCGTGCGTGCGCGAGCCTGACGTGGTGTCGCGGCTGGCAGGGGACGAGTTCGCCATCCTGCTCGAGCACGCGGAAATTCCAGACACCGCAACCAAGGTGGCGCGTCGCATCCTGCAATCGATGCATCAATCGATCGATGTCGAAGGGCAGTCGTTGCTGGCCGGCGTGAGCATTGGCATCGCCATCGGCGATGCGCACTACCACAATGCGGATGAAGCGCTGCGCGATGCGGACACGGCGCTGTACCGCGCCAAGAGCGCGGGCCGCAACCGGTTCGTGATGTACGACGAAAGCCTAAACCAGGCGGCGATGAATGTGTTCGCGCTTGAACAAGACCTGCGGCGCGCCCTGACGCATGACGAATTCACGCCTTATTTCCAGCCGCTTGTGCGGCTGCGCGATGCAAGCGTGATTGGCTACGAGGCCTTGTTGCGCTGGCGCCATCCGCAGCGCGGCATGCTTGCGCCGGGAGATTTCCTGCAGGTCGCGGAGGACAGCGGCCTGATCGAGCCGATCGACTGGCGCATGTTCCACTTGACGATGGAAGCGGCCGGCGATCTGGTGCGTGGCAGCGGCTTCATCACGATCAACGTGTCGCCGCGCCTCTTCCAGGACAACGACCTCGACGGCCGCCTCCTGCAGCTCACGCGCGACACAGGCTTCAATCCGGCAAAGTTACGCGTCGAAGTCACCGAAGGCACGCTGCTCGGCGATGCCGAAGCGGCGGCCAAGGTGCTGCAGCGGCTGCGCGATGCAGGCATCGAAACCGCATTGGACGATTTCGGAACGGGCTATTCCTCCCTTGGCCAGGTGCATACCTTTCCGCTGAAGATGATCAAGATCGACCGCTCTTTCATCTCGCCCATCGGGGGAGGCAACACCTCGCGCAGCACGGCGGTCATCGGCGCGATCCTTGCGCTGTCGCATTCGCTCGGACTCGAGGTGGTGGCGGAGGGCATCGAGACCGAGCAGCAGCGCGATGCGTTGGTGGCGATGGGGTGCGTGTACGGCCAGGGATACCTGTTCGGCCGCCCGCAGCCGGCATCGCACTGGATTGAATCGTTGATCGCATAGGGCGGGCCTTGACCCGCCGCGCTCTTGATGGGAGTTGGGCAGGCGCCATGCAGGTGCGAACCCAATCGCACCTACCCGGGCTCGCCTGCCGCAAACAGACGCATCAATCCTTCGGCTTGGCGCCCTCATCCGGATTGTCGTAGGTGTCATGGGACTGGTCGCGCGGAGTTTCGCCCTGCTTGTACAGCTCGTGGGCGCGCGAATTGCTCGGCTCGGTGTCGCCGTCGATCTGCGGCGGTTTGCGACCCGGTTGGGGCTGCACTGCTGCATTGCCTTTGGGATCTTCGCCACGCTGCCGTTTCTCGTCGGCCACCTTCTTGTCGTGACCGATATCCTGTTCGTCCGTCATGCTGATGTGCTCCGTTGGTGGGAACCACACGATGCCGCATCGCGCGAACAGACACCGTGAAGCCGGAGGGCCTACGCCGCCAAGGGCAGCTGGGCATTTCTTCTCCCACTTGCGTCGCCTAGGGAGACGACGGCCATGCCCATTGAGTTCCAGGAAACACACCGAAGGAGTCAACACGACCCGCGAAGTGGCTTAGACGTGGCTGGGTAACCAGCGCGCAGCCGGTTCACAGGCAAGCGCGCTCCAGGAGTTGCTGTCGCAGGAACACGCACCAAAAGCCGTGGTGATGCATGAGCGCCCTATTTCCCATCAGGCTCGACGGGTAGCAGCCGCAAATCCTGGAAGTCGAAACTGAAGTCGGTCAACGGCGAGATCGCTTCGATGCGCACTTCCCGGATCTTCGCATCGTGATCGAGGGCGAAGTTGACGAAGGCATCGGCGTTGAGCCCGCGGTCGCGCCAGCGCACGATGAAGGTGTCGTGCTGCCAGTGCTCCATGTCGCCGATCAATTGCGCGGTCTTGGCAAAACGCAGCTGCAGTTTCGCGCCATGGCGCTCGACCAGTACGTCGCCGTACCAGGGATCACGGTACTGGCCTACATACATCGTCAGTGGCAGTGATGGTTTCGAGGCAGCATCGCGTGCGGCGACATGTTTGCTCCAGTCATCGTCGGCCTTGCCCTGTGACTTGGCGACGGCGGCGGCGTAGGCGGCGACCCAATCGGTTTTCGGCGCGTCGAGATACGCATCCAGGGCGCGCAGCGTGATGGCGTTGAATGCAGCGCCCAGCTCCTGGCTTGTCAGCACGATCACACCCAGTTTCACCTCCGGCACCAGCGTCAGGCGCGACACCTGCCCGGGCCATCCCCCGGTATGCCAGACCAGCTTGCGGCCTCGGTAATCCGACAGGTTCCAGCCTTCGCCGTAACCAAGGAAGTTGGGCATTGCCGGCGCAAGTTCCGGCACGGCTGGCATGCCGATCGGGATCGGAGTGACCACCGACCACATCGACTTTTGCCGCGCTGCGCTGAACAGGCGAGCGGCCCTGTCGCCGTCGCCGGACTGCTTGCCGTTGTGCAGCAGGCCGCCGTCGAGCTGCACGCGCATCCACTTGCTCAAGTCGTGCACGCTGGAATAAATGCCGCCCGCGGCCGCATTGTTGGACCATGACATCGCCGGAACCGCGCGCAGATCCTTGAAGTCGAACCGGGCATGCCCGACCGCCACATTGGTGGCACCACCCAGCGCATCGCTGTTGATGCGGCTTTCGGTCATGCCCACTGGTGCGAAGATCTCCTGCTGGATGAAATCGGCGTAGGACCGTCCCGACACCTTCTCGATCACCAGCTGCGCCACGGCGTACAGGACGTTGTCGTATGCATATTGCGCGCGGAAGCCGCCACTCAGCGGAACGTTTCGCAGGCGGCGGACGATGTCCTCGGTGCTGTACGAGGTTGCCGGCCAGAACAGGAGGTCGCCGGCGCCGAGGCCCAGGCCGCTGCGATGCACCAGCAGGTCGCGCAGGCGCATCTCGCGCGTGACGTAGGCATCCGACATCTGGAACCACGGGAGGTGTTCAATGACGCGATCGTCGAGATCGAGCTTCCCGGCGTCGGCAAGCATCGACATTGCTGCGGTCGTGAACGCCTTGGTGTTGGACGCGATGGCGAACAACGTATGCGCGTCAACCTGCGCCGGCTTGCCCAACTCGCGCACGCCGTAGCCACGCTCCAGCACCACCTCGCCATCCTTGACGATGGCCACCGCAATGCCGGGCACCTCGAACTGCTTGCGCACGCTCTCCACATACGCATCGAAATCCCCAAGTTGCACGGGGGGTGGCACCTGCGTGGCGAACGTCGCAGGCGCGGCCAGCGACAGGACGAAGCCGAGCAGGTAGGCGCAAGCAGGCTTGATTCGCATTGGATCATTCCCCTTCAAGGACCGGACATTGTAGGGTGGCCTTGCGCGCTCCGCGTGCGGACGGCTGCATGATCCCGATGAGTCAAACCGCTCTCTTCGCGTTCTCTTCAATCGCATTGCGACATGCTGCATCGCGAATGGTTACCGGAGACCGTCATGCCCCATGCCAACACCACGTACTCCATCATTCGCAGGCGCGCAGGCCGCGGTCATGAATGAGGCGCATGGCCGCCGCGGATGCGCATTCCTCGCTCCGGAAAGTCAGCTGTGGAATTTCTGCAGCTGCGCCCCATGGGCCGATACCGATGCGTAAGAAGCCATCGGCAACGCAGGATGCGTTCGACTGCATCGTGCCGCCCGAAACCGTCGACGGCATCCGCGTCGGCATCGGCGGCTGGGTCTTCGTGCCGTGGCGCGAAAACTTCTACCCCGCCGGCCTCGTGCAACGGCGCGAGCTTGAGTACGCGAGCCGCCACGTCACCGCAATCGAGATCAACGGCACCTACTACGGCGCACAGAAACCAGCGACTTACGCCAGATGGCGCGACGAGACGCCGGACGGCTTTTTGTTTTCAGCAAAGGCGCCGCGCCGGATCATGGCGTCGCGCACGTTGTCGAAAACCGGTGGTGCGGTGGAAGAATTCGTGGGCGGAATCGCGCAGCTTGGCGCGAAACTCGGTCCGCTGGTCTGGCAATTCGAACAGGGATTGCAGATCGACCGCGATCAGTTCGAAGCATTCCTCGACCTGCTGCCCAAACAGCTGGACGGCAGACCGCTGCGCCATGTCCTCGACGTGCGCGATGCAGCTTTCATCGACGATACCTATCTTGCCCTGGCTCGCCGCCATCGCATGGCCACGGTGTTCACCGACTCCGTGGAGCATCCATCCTTCGCCGACGTCACCGCCGATTTCGTCTACGCGCGATTGATGCGTTCGCGTAGCGCATTGGTCACGGGTTATCCCAGGAAAGCATTGGCCGCGTGGGCGCAACGCGCGCGTGACTGGGCCGCGGGTGGCGCGCCGGACGACCTTCCGCGGATCGGGCCGCCAGCGGTAAGGTCGGCGCCTCGGGATGTCTTCATCTATTTCATCAGCGCCGCGAAGGAGCGCAACCCGGCCGCGGCGATGGCGCTGATCGAGCAACTGAAATCGTGAAACGGCGAGGCCCGCAACCCGGGTGAGGATTTTCGTAGCGCAGCTCTTATCCGCCGCCTCTCCGCGCAAGGTTTGCCGGTGTTTCATCCAAAGCCGCGGCCAGGCATTGCACAGCGGGGCCGTTCAACCCGCCTACCGAGCCTGTTGGCTGATCGCAACACTGCCGAGGATGAGCGCGCCTGCGATGCCCATCGTCATTGTCAGCGGCTCGTCCAGCAGCATCCATGCCCATGCCACGCCGAACAGCGGCACCAGGTAGGTCACGCTCGCCGCACGGCTGGCGCCGATCCGTGCGATCAAACGGTAGTACATGACGAAGGCAATGCCGGTGCAGACCACGCCGAGCATCGCCGCCGACCACCAGGACGTCGCGGGAATTGGCGCTTGCGGCCATTGCGCCACGGCGAACGGCAGGGTCAGCAAGGCTGCACAGCTCAACGTTGCAGCCGCTACGGCAGCGGGCGGCAGACCAGTCAGATGACGGCGCACGAGATTGATGCCGATGCCATACAAAAATGCGGCCGAGCAGCCCGCCGTCACGGCCCAGCCAATGCTCGCCCCAGCTGTCTTGCCGCTGGCGAGCACCACTACACCAGCGAAGCCTGCCAGCAGCGCGAGCGCTCGTTTGCCTCCGATCTTTTCGCCAAAAAACAGAAATCCGACCAGGGCGGTGAACAGCACGGTCATCGCATTGGTGATGGCACCGACGCCAGCGGGCGCGCGCTGCGCCGCCCACGCGAACAGCACGAACGGGATTGCCGAATTGATCGCACCGATCAAGGCGAGCTTCGGCCACAATGTGAGCGGGAAGGCTGCGCGTGAGCGCCACAGGAACGGCAGCAATACCAACGCTCCCAGCGCGAGCCGCATTTCAACAAGCGCCGCAGCGCCGAAATCCTTCGCGGCAACGCGCATGAAGAGAAACGACGCGCCCCAGATCGCCCCCAGAACGCCCAGTTCGAGGGGCGTCATCCACGCATTGGTTCTTGCTGTTGCCGGAGCGCCATCGCCCGCGGCGAGGGAAGGGGTCTGCATGCGTTTGCTATCCGTGTGGCAGGCCTTGGCCCGCGGTTTGTTTGACGCTGACGTCAGTTCAAAATGACAGGCGATGTTTGCCAGTCCAAGCGCCGGGTTTGAAACCCGCCCGACGCGTGACAACAACCTTGCTCCTGTCGATTGACAGTCTCGGTTGCTCAGCATTTCCCCACAAGCGCATACTTTCCGGCGGAGACACAAACGATATTTGAGGCTGGCCGATGACGTTGCGTGCAGACCTGCTCCCTGCCCTGGCGGCGTTCGAGGCCGCGGCCCGACACCAGAATTTCGCCCACGCCGCTGAGGAGCTGCACCTCACAGCCAGCGCCGTGAGCCACCACGTACGCAAGCTGGAATCGCGGCTATTGGTGAAGTTGTTCCATCGCCATGCGCGCGGCGTGTCGTTGACCGCCGAGGGCCGCAGGCTGGCCGATTGCGCCGGCAGTGCGCTGACCGACATCGACGGCGTGATGCGCAGCCTCGGTGCGGCACGCGATGAAGAGCAGCCGGTGCGCATCACCACGCTGCATTCGCTGACACATACCTGGTTGATGCCGCAGCTGGCCGATTTCACCCGACGTCATCCGGCCATACGCCTCGCCTTTGATACAGAAAACGCGGTGACGCGCTTCGACGAGGGCGGGCCCGATCTCGGCATCCGCTATGGCCCGGGACACTGGCCGGGACTCACGGCAACGCACCTGATGGACGACGCGCTGTTCCCGGTCGCGGCGCCATCGTTGCCTGGCCTAGAACGCGTCAATTCCGCGCAGGACATTGCCACATTGCCGCTGATATCAGACCTGGCGCGGCAAGGCTGGCACGACTGGTTCCGCGCCGCCGGCGTGCACGGCGCCACGCTGGACGAGCGCCTCAGTTTCAGCTACGCCACCGACATGCTCAACGCCGCGACATGTGGCCTGGGCGTGGCGCTCGCACGCCGGCATATCGCCGCGCCTTACCTGGCCGATGGCCGCCTGGTGCGCATTGCGGGTCCGGTGATGCATACGCGCTGGAAGTATTACGTCGTGTATCCATCGCATCGCCGGTTGCGCCCGGCGGCGCAAGAGTTCGTCGACTGGGTGCTGGCGTTGCCCAAGGATGCGTAGGGCGGGTTCCAATCCGCTGCTCCGTGCTTTCCAATCACGACCAAGGTGGCTCGTGACCACCTGCCCCGGATAATGACCGCATGCCCATGACCGACAGCAACAAGGCTTTCCTGCAGATCCATTTCTGCGTGCTGCTGTGGGGCTTCACTGCGATCCTCGGAAAGCTCATCACCCTGCCCGCCCTGCCGCTGGTGTGGTGGCGCATGTTGATCGTGGTCGCTGCATTGGCACTGGTGCCGCGCGTGTGGCGTGGACTGAGGGCGATGCCGCGCAAACTGATCCTGTCCTATTGCGGCATCGGCGTGCTGGTGGCGCTGCACTGGCTCACGTTCTACGGCTCGATCAAGCTGTCGAATGCTTCCGTGGGCGCGACCTGCATCGCGCTGGCAACCGTGTTCACCGCATTGGTGGAGCCGTGGCTGGCACGCACGCGGTTTTCCAAACGCGACCTCGCGCTGGGAATCGCCGTATTGCCGGGCGTTGCGCTGGTGGTGGGCGGCGTCCCCCATGGGATGCGGATCGGCATCGCCGTCGGCGCGATCTCGGCACTGTTCGTCGCGCTGTTCGGCTCGCTCAACAAGCGGCTGGTCGCGCATGGCGATCCGCTCACGGTGACCGCACTGGAACTGGGCGCCGGCACGATGGCGCTGACGCTGCTCGCCCCGGCGATGCCGTATCTGTTTCCCGATTTTGCCGGCGATCTCCTGGCGATTCCGGGCGCGCGAGACGGGCTGTACCTGCTGCTGCTAGCGTTGGCCTGCACCCTGCTGCCGTTCGCGCTTTCGCTGGTTGCGTTGCGGCACATGAGCGCATTTTCCACGCAGCTGGCGGTCAACCTGGAGCCGGTATACGCAATCGTCCTTGCGATCGTGCTGCTCAACGAGCAACGCGAGTTGACCCCCCAGTTCTATGCTGGCGTCGCGATCATCCTGCTCGCGGTGCTGGTGCATCCGCTGATCAGCGGCCGCAAGCGCATCGAGCATCCGGAGGTGCTGGGGACCTCCGAAGCCAAGGGCGCCGTGGACTGATCCGGGCCAGCCATCCCTGCGCTGCTTGTCCGCCGTCAAACTCTGGCGATTTGATCAAACCGACCCGCGTGCGGCCGACGGCCTTGCCCGCGCTGTGGATTGCAGTGCAACCGTGCCAACGATCCCGAAGCGACTCATCGCGGCGACTTCGGCCTGAACGTGCGCGGCTTGTCCGCGTTGGCGCCGCCCTTTCGGTGCGGCTTGGGCGCGGTTTTGTCGAATGGTTTCGCACGAAACGCCGGCCGCCCGCTGCCGGACATGTCGCCGGCCTTGCTCAAGCGCAACATCTGTCCGGCGACGCGCACCTTCTGCAGGTGCGACAGCAACTCGGGCGGCATGCCTTCAGGCAGGTCCAGTACCGAATGATCGTCGTGGATGTCGATGCGGCCGATGTATTTGCTTTCCAGGTCGGCCTCGTTCGCGATCGCGCCGACGATGTTGCCGGGCTTGACGCCATGCACGTGGCCGACTTCGATGCGATAGGTTTCCATCCCGGGTTCGGGCGCGCCGCGCGGACCGATGTCCTTGCGCGGTGGGCGTTCGCTGCGGTCGGCCCGGTCGTCGCGCGACGGACGCTCCGCATGCGACGGACGATCTGAAAACGCGCGCGTGTCGCGCACTGTCCCTGGTCCGGATTTGAGGCCCCTGCCTTCCGGCTGGAACTCAGGTTTGAATTCCGGCTTGCGCTCCGGTGCAAGGAGCAAAGGCGTCTTGCCCTGCAGCAACTTCGCCAGCGCCGCGGCGATCTCCACCATCGGCACGTTCTGCTCGCGCTCGAAGCGCATCACCAGGTCGCGGTACATCGCGAATTCGGTGGCCGAGGTGTCCCCCGCCGCCAACGCGTCGGTGATGCGCGCCAGGAACTTGTCGACGCGCTTGTCGTTGACCGAATCGATGCTCGGCAGCTCCATCGGTTCGATCGGCTGCCGCGTGGCGCGTTCGATCGCGCGCAGCATGCCCTTCTCGCGCGGCGTCACGAACAGGATCGCCTCGCCGCTGCGTCCCGCGCGTCCAGTGCGTCCGATCCGGTGCACGTAGCTTTCGGTGTCGTAGGGAATGTCGTAATTGAGGACGTGGCTGATGCGGTCCACATCGAGTCCGCGCGCGGCCACGTCGGTCGCGACCAGCACGTCGATGCTGCCGTCCTTGAGCTGCTGGATGGTGCGCTCGCGTTGCGCCTGCTGCACGTCGCCGTTGATAGACGCCGCGCGCAGGCCGCGCGCCTGCAACTTGCCGGCGAGCTCGTCGGTGCCGGACTTGGTACGCGCGAACACCAGCATCGCGTCGAACGGTTCGGCCTCCAGGATGCGGGTCAGCGCATCGAGCTTGTGGACACCGCTCACCGACCAGTACCGCTGGCGGATGTTGGCCGCGGTGGTGGTTTTGTTGACGATGGTGACTTCCTGTGGATTCTTCAGGTAGGTCTGCGCGATTCGCCGGATCTGCGTCGGCATGGTCGCTGAGAACAAGACCACCTGGCGCGATTCCGGCGTTTTCTTCAGCACCGTCTCGACATCGTCGATGAAGCCCATGCGCAGCATTTCATCGGCCTCGTCGAGCACCAGGCACTTGAGTTCCGACAGGTCCAGCGAGCCGCGTTCGAGGTGGTCGATGACGCGGCCGGGCGTGCCCACCACGACATGCACGCCGCGCTTGAGCGCGCTCAATTGCGGGCCGTAACTCTGCCCGCCGTAGATCGGCAGCACGTAGAAGCCGGGGATCTGCGCCGCGTAACGCTGGAACGCCTCGGCCACCTGGATCGCGAGTTCGCGCGTCGGCGCCAGCACCAGCGCCTGCGGTTTGGTCTTGCGCAGATCGAGTCCGTTGAGGATCG
>JBDSEX010000044.1:0-2810 GCA_039919835.1 Luteimonas sp. | reverse complement strand
TTAAAAGCAGACCCGGTGATCTGAGAGTATCCGGACGACTGGATACAGGCCACAGATAGCGGCGCTCGGTGGAATGTGGCTTCGGCGTTCGTTGGCTTGGGGGCCGACATGAGGGTGTAGACACCCTCGTGTCGGCGCGCTACCGGTGAGAATTCCTTTGTGATCTCCGCATTTGGACGTCACGTTGCCGCAGTTGGTTTAAATCCGGCGGAGCAGCAACTCCAACACGAACTTGCTGCCGAAGAACGCCAGCACCAGCAGTACCATCGCCGCAATCGTCCAGCGCACGGCGACAACACCGCGCCAGCCATAACGCCAGCGCCCCAGCAGCAGTGCGCCGAATGCCAGCCACGACAGCACGCTGAGAACGGTCTTGTGCATCAGGTGTTGCGCGAGAAAGTCTTCAACGAACAACACCCCGGTCAGCAGCGCGGCCGTGAGCAATATGAAGCCGGCGGTGATGGTACGGAACAGGAGCGATTCGAGTTCGGTCAGCGGCGGCAATGCGCGCAGCCAGCCATGCAGTTCGCGGCGGCGCAGCGCGCGTTCCTGCCCCCAGAGCAATACCGCGAGCAGTGCCGCGATCGCAAGTGTGGCGTAGGCCAGCAACGCGCACCACGCATGTAGCTGGAGCCGCCAATCAAGGCCGCTGGCCAGGTGATGTCCCGCCGCCGCATAGCCGAGCAATGAAACCGCGGCGAGCGGAAACACGATGACGCCAAGCGCAGGCATGCGTCGGCGCGCACCGAACAGCATGGTCAATGCCGCCATGCCCAGGCCGACCAGCGACAAGGCCGCGAAGAAATGCATGTCCGCACCGCCCGCATCGCGCCATGCAAGCAGGTGCCAGGCGCCGTGCGACGCAATGGCACCGACTGCGGGCCATGCCCACAGCTTCGACGCCGAGGTGTCTTCGGTTGCCACGGAGCGCACCAGCAGACTGGCAGACACGAGGTACGACACGATTGCGATGAGCGCGATTGTCATCGCCGAAGTGTCGCATAGCCTGCCCATGGCTCCTCGGGTGCGAAGAATCGACCTTGTTTTGCACGGCTATAATCCGCGCCCCCTGCCCCAGATTTACCAAGCATGTTCGAATCCCTCACCCAGCGGCTTTCCGGCACCATCGAACGCCTGCGTGGACGCGGCCGGTTGACTGAAGAAAACATCCGCGAGGCAATGCGCGAAGTACGCATCGCGCTGCTTGAGGCTGATGTCGCACTGCCGGTGGTGCAGGCGCTGATCGAACGGATCAAGGTGCGCGCCGTCGGCCAGGAAGTGCTCAAGAGCCTCACGCCCGGGCAGGCGCTGATCAAGATCGTGCGCGACGAACTGACCGCGGTGATGGGGTCGGCCGCGAGCGACCTGAACCTCAATGTGCCGGCGCCGGCCGTGATCCTGATGGCGGGCCTGCAGGGCGCCGGCAAGACCACCACTGTCGCCAAGCTGGCCAAGCACCTCAAGGAGAGGCGCAAGAAAAAGGTGATGGTGGTGTCGGCCGACGTGTACCGCCCCGCCGCGATCGAACAGTTGCAGACGCTGGCGCGGCAGGTGGACGTGTTGTTCTTCCCGTCATCGGCCGATCAAAAGCCCGAAGACATCGTGCGCGCCGCGATCGTGGATGCGCGGAAATCGTTCGCGGACGTGCTGATCGTCGATACGGCGGGCCGCCTCGCCATCGACGAGGCGATGATGGCGGAGATCAAGGGGCTGCATGCCGCGGTCAATCCGGTTGAAACACTGTTCGTCGTCGATGCGATGACCGGCCAGGATGCCGCGACCACGGCCAAGGCGTTTTCCGAAGCGCTGCCACTCACCGGCGTGGTGTTGACCAAAACCGATGGCGATGCACGCGGCGGCGCGGCGCTGAGTGTGCGCTACATCACCGGACGGCCGATCAAGTTCATCGGCGTCGGCGAAAAGCCGGATGGACTCGATGTTTTCCACCCCGACCGGCTCGCCTCGCGCATCCTGGACATGGGAGACGTTTTGTCGCTGGTCGAGCAGGTCGAGCAGCAGGTCGACCAGGACAAGGCGAAGAAACTCGCCGAGAAGGTCGCCAAGGGGAAGAAGTTCGACCTGAACGACATGCGCGACCAGCTTGATCAGATGCAGAGCATGGGCGGACTGAGCGGGTTGATGGATAAGTTGCCGGGCATGGGCCAGATCCCTGATTCGGTGAAGGCGCAAGTCACTGGCAAGGAGGTGCCGCGGATGGTCGCGATCATCGGCTCGATGACCAAGAAGGAACGCCGCCATCCGGCTTTGCTGAATGGCTCGCGCCGCGCCCGGATCGCCCGCGGCTCGGGCACCACGCCGGCCGACGTCAATCGCCTGCTCAAGCAGTTCCAGCAGATGGAAAAGATGATGAGCAAGCTGGGCTCCGGCGGCATGAAAGGCATGATGCGAGGCATGAAAGGCATGATGGGCGGTCGGGGCGGGATGCCGTTCCGCTGAGTGCGGGGGCCACAGCAGGAGCGATCGCAGTCGCGACCCGATGGGGCAGACACGGTGTCCGTCGCTCTCTCCAGGGAAGTCGAGAACGACAAGGGTTGTGCCCAAGGCTGGCGGGACGCCGAGCATGCCGGTTTACCCAGCCCATTCAGTGGCTTACAATGTCCGGCTTACCGCGCCACCTTCGGCGACTGGGCAACACAGGAAGCAGCAACTCATGGTCAAGATCCGCCTGACCCGTGGTGGCGCCAAGAAGCGTCCCTTCTACCACATCATCGTCACCGACTCGCGCGCCGCGCGCGACGGCCGCAACATCGAGCGCGTGGGTTATTTCAACCCGATCGCCACCGGTGGCG
>JBDSEX010000034.1:0-8945 GCA_039919835.1 Luteimonas sp. | reverse complement strand
GGACCTGGCCAGGAAAGCATTTCTTTGGTGAGTTCCTTGTGCCAGCAAGGAAAGTTGCCCGTCGCAAGGCGGAAGCTTTCAATTGGCAATCTGACAAGGAAAAGGGACGCCAACGGAACTGCAATTCCGTCAGCCCTCCCAGCGAAGCAAGCCCGACTCGCTAGAATCCGGTCATTCCCCATCGGAGGTCACGCATGACCCGCCCCCTGACCGCATTCGCCCTCGTCCTCGCCCTGGCCGCATGCAACCGCGACCAATCCGTGTCCGCGGCCACCGCAACGTCCTAGGCGGCAACCATCCCAACCGCATCCACGCACGCCTTTGACCCCGCGCTCCGTACGGAGGATTTCGCCGAACTGGTGAAAACCCTTTCGTCGGACGCGTTCGAAGGGCGCACCCCCGGCAGTGCGGGCGAGGAGAAGACGGTGGAATACATCAAGGCGCAGTTCGAGCGCATCGGCCTGCAGCCTGGCAACAACGGAAGCTTCTTCCAGACCGTGCCGATGACCGAAACCACCGCCGACGAATCCACCACGCTCAGGATCACGGCGGCGACACCATACGAACTGAAATTCGGCAGCGACATGGTCATTGGCACGCGCACCGGCAAGACCAGCGTCAAGGTGGTCGACAGCGACATCGTTTTCGTCGGCTACGGCGTCAATGCACCTGAGTTGAACTGGAACGATTACGCCGGTCTGGACGTCAAGGGCAAGACCGTGGTGATGCTGGTCAACGATCCCGGCTTCCATGCCAACGACGGGACGCTGTTCGAAGGCAAACGCATGACGTACTACGGGCGCTGGACTTACAAGTTCGAGGAAGCAGCTCGCCAGGGCGCCGCCGCCGCGTTGATCATCCATGACGCAGCGGGCGCGTCCTACGGCTGGGACGTGGTCAAGAATTCCTGGTCGGGCGCGCAATTCGACCTGCGTGCCACGGACGACCCCGCGCCTCGGTTGCCCGCCCAGGGCTGGCTCACCACCGATGCGGCGAAGAAACTGTTCGCCGACGCGGGACTCGACTTGGGTGCGCAATACAAGGCCGCGAGCAAATCCGGCTTCAAGGCCATGCCATTGCAGGCCAAGCTGTCGCTGGACTTGACCAGCACCATCGACGAGAAACAGTCGCGGAACGTCGTCGGCGTCCTGCCGGGCGCGTCGCGGCCGGACGACGCCGTGTTGTACATGGCGCACTGGGATCATCTCGGCAAGCACGACGACGAGACGGGCGACAACATCTACAACGGCGCGGTCGACAACGCGACCGGCGTGGCCGGCATCATCGAAATCGCCGGTGCCTTCGCTGCACAGAATCCCAAGCCGGATCGCTCCGTGGTGTTCCTTGCAGTGACGCTGGAGGAGTCCGGCCTGCTGGGCTCGAAGTATTACGTTGCGCACCCCACCGTGCCCCTCAACCGCATCGCTGGCGTGATCAACATCGACGCGATGTCGGTCGCGGGCAAGACACGCGACATCACCGTGGTCGGCTTCGGCAGTTCCGAACTCGAAGACCTGCTCAAGCCCATCGCCGCCGGGCAGCAGCGCACGCTGCATGCCGAAACCAACACCGCCGCCGGCTATTACTTCCGTTCGGACCATTTCAACTTCGCAAAGGCGGGCGTTCCCGCGCTGTATGTCGATGGCGGCGAGGATTTCGTGGACGGCGGCAAGGCCGCGGGCGAGGCCGCGGCCAAGGACTACACCGAGAACCGATATCACAAGCCTGCCGATCAATACGATGCCGCGACGTGGAAACTGGAGGGCGTGACAGACGATCTCGACGCGGTATACGGCGTTGGCCGCGAACTTGCGTCGTCTGACGCGTGGCCGAACTGGTACGAAGGCAATGCGTTCCGGGCGGCGCGGGATGCGTCGATGAAACCAAAACCGGCGGCAGCAAAGCCTTAAGGAAGGCTTGAGTCAGGCTGCCTTTGCTCGTCATCCCGCGACGGCGGGACTCCAGTGCCTTTGTCTGCAAACGGGTGAAGTCGCTGGATCCCGCCTTCGCCGGGATGACGGCAGTGATTCAGATCTTCGTCAGCGATCGTTGACTTGAGGCCGTCACTGCCCGCAAAGGTGGGAACGACGAACAAGCACTTTCGCGTCCGCAGCCATCCATGAGGGACATACCGATGACCATCCCCTACCTCTGCATCCTCATCGCCGCACTGCTTCCCTACGTCTGGGTCGGCATCGCCAAGAGCGGCGGTCCACGCTACGACAACCGCGATCCACGCGGCTGGATGGCCAGGCAGGACAACCCGCGCGTGCAGCGCGCCAGCGCGGCGCAATTCAACGCTTTCGAAGCGTTCGCACCGTTCGCTGCGAGCGTTTTGATGGCGCAGTTCGCCAGTGTCGACCCTGGCCGCATCACCTGGCTGGCGATTGCGTTCGTCGTGCTGCGCGTGCTGCATGGCGTGCTCTACGTCAGCGACAACGCCAGGTTGCGCAGCATGGCCTGGGCCGGCGGCATTGCCTGCGTGTTCGCATTGATGGTGATGGCGGTGCTGCGGATCGGCGGCTGAGGTGTCCATGGCCGCTCGATTGGGTGGACGATGCACGCTGCTGCTGTTGCTGGCCATCGCGGCGGCCAGTCCGGTGCAGGCGGCACTGTCCCAGCGCACCATCGACGTCCTGCACTATGCCGCCGCGATCCAGCCCGACATCGCCGCCAAAACCATCCAAGGTCACGTCGTTCTCGACTTCGCCGCCACCTCCAGCAGCCTGCAAAGCATCGCGTTTGACAACGACGGACTGACGGTCGATGCCGTGCGCGAGGCGGGAGCAGCACTCGCGTTCACGCAACACGAAAAACGGCTGCTTATCACGCTGAAGCGGCCTGCGGAGCAAGCCGGGCAACGCCAAATCGAAATCGACTATCACGGTGCGCCGCGGTTCGGATTGCAGATCCATCCTGATCGTTCGCAGGCGTACACGATCTTCGCGACCAGCCAGTGGCTCATCGGCATCGACGCGCCCGACGAACGCGCAACGCTCGACCTCACGGTCACGCTGCCTGCGGGATTCAAGGCCGTTGGCAACGGATGGCAAATCGGACATCGCACGCTTGCCAATGGCCTTGAGATGTACCGTTGGCGCCAGGAGATGCCGGCCCCTGCTTACACGTACGGTTTTGCCGCCGGGAAGTTCAACGAGGTGATTGCATCGGCAGGCGAAGTGCAGTTGCGCTTTCTCAGCGACGCCCTCAACCAGGGCGAACTACGCAAGGTGTTTGCCGACACCGCCGACATGCTGCGTTATTTCGAGCAGCGCGCAGGCGTGCCGTATCCCGGCAAACGTTACACGCAGGCACTGGTCGCCGATACCATCGGACAGGAGCTGGCCGGCTTCTCACTGATGTCGGAGTCCTATGGTCGCGAGGTGCTGGCCGATCCGCGCAATGAATCACTGATCGCGCACGAAGCCGCGCACCAGTGGTGGGGCAACATGGTGACGTGCGCACGCTGGAACGAGTTCTGGCTCAACGAGGCATTCGCCAATTTCCTCGCGGCCACGTACATGGAGCATCGCTTCGGAAAAGCCGAGTACGAGAAATCGGTGTCGCGCTGGCGAGTCCGCCATCAAAAGCTCAAGGCCGAAGGCAAGGACAAACCGTTGCTGTTTCCGGACTGGAACAAGCCCACGTCCGATGATCGGGCCGTGGTCTACCAGAAGGGAGCCTATGTCCTGCACCTGTTGCGCATGCAGCTTGGCGAGGATGTCTTCTGGCGCGGCATCCGTGATTACACCCGCAAGCATTTCGGAACCTCCGTGACGACGCGGGATTTCCAGGCGGCAATGGAAAAGAGCGCGGGCAAGCCGCTCGACAAATTCTTCGATGCCTGGGTGTATTCGTCCGATCCTCGCTGAGACGTTGCCGCCGCAACGATCACACGGCCGGAGCCCGCTAGTGCGATGTCGAGGACGTGGTGACTCCGTCACCGGCAGCGACCAGCCGCACCCGCGCGAAGTTTCGTTTCCCCACTTGCAACACGCCTTCAAAGCCCGGGGCGAAGCTGGTTTGCGGATCCTCGACGACGTGGCCGTCGACGCGCACCGCACGCTCCTTGAGTTTGCGCGTGGCCTCGGCATTGCTGGGCGTGACGCCGGCTGCGGTCAGCAGCGCGGCGATGCGCACGCCTGCGGAGGGCACGGCCACGTCCTGCAATGGCACGAGCGACGTGTCGCCTTCGCCACGCACAACCGCGTGCCAGCCGGCGACCGCGACCTCGGCGGCGGCCACGCCCTGGAAACGCGCGGCCAGTTCGCGTGCGAGGCGCAATTTAACGTCGCGCGGATTCAGGTGGCTACCTGCGATGTCGCCCTGCAAACGCTTCGCTTCGTCGATGCCGATCTCGAAACTCAACAACTCGATCCACCTCCACATCAACGCGTCGCCGATCTTCATCGTCTTGGTGACGATGTCGATGGCCGGTTCGCTGATGCCGATGTAATTTCCAAGCGACTTGGACATCTTCTGCACGCCGTCGATGCCCTCCAGCAGCGGCATGGTCAGCACGATCTGCGGCGGCTGGCCGTGCTGCTCCTGCAGCGCGCGCCCCATCAGCAGGTTGAACTTCTGGTCCGTGCCGCCGAGTTCGACATCGGCCTTCAGTGCCACCGAGTCGTAGCCCTGCACCAGCGGATACAGGAACTCGTGGATCGCGATCGGCTGCTGCGCGGCGTAGCGCTTGGCGAAATCGTCTCGTTCGAGCATGCGCGCGACGGTGTGCTGCGCGGCGAGCCGGATCATGTCGACGGCTGTCATCGCGCCGAACCATTCCGAATTGAAGCGCAACTCGGTCCTGTCGCGGTCGAGCACCTTGAACACCTGGTCGGCGTAGGTGCGCGCATTGGCCTCGACGTCGGCGCGGGTCAGCGGCTTGCGGGTGACGTTCTTGCCGGTGGGGTCGCCGATCATCCCGGTGAAGTCGCCGATCAGGAAAATCACCGTGTGGCCGAGGTCCTGGAACTGCCGCATCTTGTTCAGCAGCACGGTATGGCCGATGTGCAGGTCTGGCGCGGTCGGGTCGAACCCGGCCTTGATTCGCAACGGGCGGGCCAGCTTGAGACGCTCGACAAGCTCCTCGCGCTTGAGGATTTCGTCGGCGCCGCGGGCGATCAGGTCATAGGATGCAGTGGCCACGTGGGATGTTCCGCTATAGCAGTCCGCAAATCAGGACGTGAAGAGGATTGTAAAGGCCGTGTTAAAGGCGTGTTAATTCGAGACATCCGTCAAAAAAGCCAATCGTTTCAAGCGTTTGACGTGTGCACTTCGCGTGATTATGGTAGCCACTTGACGCGCCCATCACACCGGGCCAGGGAGCGGTAAATGAAGACATCCGGCAAAGACGGCGCGCGTCGCGAACGTCTCAAGGTTTTACGCGAAGCCATCCTCCACCGGAAGGTGCTTGCCGGACTCCCTGCCGGATTCAAGGCTGGCGGTTTCAACGGCCGCTGGACCCGCCGCCACTGGATGCACGCGAGCCTGTTTGCCACCCTGGGCGCGCTTGTCGCCGCGATCGTCCCTGGGTTTTCCAACGCCATGCAGGCCCCGGCGCGCGCCCAGTACACCTCGATGTCACTATCGCTGCCGCAAGTCTCGGGACGCCGCGTGCGCGGCGCGTCCGAGGACAACTGGCAGTCGGTCCAGCTCAAGCCTGGGCAGACGATGGGGGCAGTGTTCGACGGACTGGGCATTCCGTACAACGAGCTCGACCGCGTCATGCAGCATCCGAAGATCAAGCCGGTGCTGCGCAGGATGCGCCCGGGATCTGAGCTCGCCTTCAACCTGCCCGCCGACGGCAGCGTGCGCGCCATGCGCATCACCGTGGACGGCGAGCCGATGGAGCTGGAATTCACCGGCGCGGCGCTGCGCGAGCACGTGATCCCGCATGAGGTCACCACGCGCACCGTGGTACTGAGCGGCCACGTGGGCAAGTCGCTGTTCAAGTCGGCGCGCGACGTGGGCCTGGGCAGCCGCCAGCTGGCGCAGCTGACCGACGAAATGTTCAAGTACGACATCGACTTCGATTCGGACCTGGACCAGAACGACCGGTTCAGCGTGGTGGTCGACCAGACCTGGCGCGACGGGCAATTGGCCGACACGGGCCCGGTGCTGGCCGCGGCCTTTACCGTAGACGGCAAGCTCAAGAGCGCGTTCCGCCACATGCGCGACGGCAAGCCCGAATATTTCACCGCGGACGGCCGCTCGTTGCGTCGCCCGTTCATCCGCATGCCGATCCCGTACGCGCGGCTGTCGTCGGGCTTCGGCGCGCGCCGCCATCCGGTGCTGGGCCGCATGCGCATGCACAAGGGCGTGGACTACGCCGCCGGCACGGGCACGCCGATCATGGCAGCGGGCGATGCGCGCGTTGAATTTGTCGGCTGGAAGGGCGGATACGGGCGCGCGGTCATCCTCAACCACGGTGGCGGGCGGACCACGCTGTACGGTCACATGTCGGGCTTCGCCAAGATCCATCCGGGCCAGCGCATCGCTCAGGGCACGGTGATCGGCCGCGTTGGCAGCACCGGCCTGGCCACCGGCCCGCACCTGCACTACGAATTCCGCATCAACGGCGTGCACCGCAACCCGCTGTCGATGACCATGCCGCCACCCGAGCCGCTGCGCGGCACTGCGTTGACGGCGTTCCACAGCGAAACCCGGCGTGCCCTCGACAAGATCCGCGAAGTCGAGGACGTGATCTATTACCCCGGTGAAGACACGCGGGTCGCGGTCGCCGCCGACAAGGCCAAAGCTGGCAAGAAGGGCTGAACGGGTGGCCGAATCGGCGGCCGGGCACGCGGCCGACGGCGACCCTACGCGCCACCGCGAGCTGTTCCTCGGACTGATTTCGGGTACCAGCGCCGACGGCATCGATGCCGCACTCGTGCGGTTCGAATCCAACGGACCGCATTCCGCGTGCCACCTGGTTCACGGCCGCACGTCTGCATGGGACGACGATCTCCGCACACGACTGGTCGCTCTCGGCCAGGGCGGCGATGCGAAGTCGCTCGATGAACTCGGCGGGCTCGACGTACGCATCGCGCGCAGCTTCGCTGATGCGGCGCTGCACCTGCTGGAAGACGCCGGCATCGCGCCGGCTGCAGTTCGCGCAATCGGCTCGCACGGGCAGACCGTGCGCCACCGGCCGGAAGCGGCTTACCCATTCACCTGGCAGCTTGGCGACGGCAGTGTCATCGCCGAACGAACCGGCATCACCACCGTCGCCGATTTCCGCCGCCGCGATGTCGCCGCAGGCGGCCATGGCGCGCCGCTGATGCCGGCGTTCCATGCGGCCATGCTGCATTCGTGCGACGAAGATCGCGCGGTGTTGAATCTCGGCGGCATCGCCAACTTCACGCTGCTGCCGCATGCCGGCGATGTGCGCGGTTTCGATACCGGTCCTGCAAACGCGTTGCTGGATGCATGGTGCGAAGAACATACGGGTCACGCGTTCGATGCCGGTGGTGCGTTCGCTGCAAGTGGACATGTCGACGACACGTTGCTTGCGCGTTTACTCGACGATGCCTGGTTCGCGTTGCCGCCGCCGAAAAGCACGGGCCGCGAACAGTTCCACCTGGCGTGGGTGCGGAAGCAGCTTGATCGAGCCCGGGCTCGTCCTGCCGATGTGCAGGCGACGCTACTGGAATTGAGTGCGGCCACCGTGGCCGATGCCCTGCTGGCGACGCAAGCGGACACACGTCGCGTACTGGTGTGCGGCGGGGGCGTGCATAACCCGCTGTTACTGGAGCGCATCCGCGCGCGATTGCCGGGAATCATCGTCGAATCGACCGCGGCGCATGGCCTTGATCCCGACTTCGTCGAAGCCATGGGCTTCGCCTGGCTGGCGCGTGAAACGCTGGCGGGACGTCCCGGCAATTTGCCGACTGTTACAGGTGCAAAAGGACCACGCGTACTTGGTGCGATCCATCCCGCTTGAAGTTTGCTACTGGGCCGCTACCGGCACCGAATCTTCCACGTACTTCGCATCCACCTCGTTCCGCAAGCGATATGCCATCCACAACCCCGGCACACCAACCGCCAACGACACCAGGAAAAAGGTCGCCCAACCGAACTGGTCCGCCAGCACGCCTGCAACTGGCCCGATGAAGACACGTCCGAGCGATGCGAACGCCGACAGCAGGGCATAGTGGGTCGCGGAAAAGCGCGCGCCGCACAGGCTCATCAACAGTGCCACCAGGGCCGCCGTGCCCATGCCGCCGGCAAAGTTGTCGAGCGACAGTGCGATCAACAACAACGTGTCGATCGGCGTGGCTTCCGGCAGGCGGACGATGAACACGTCGAATGCGGGCAACAACAGCGAACCATGCGCGCCTGCGCCGGCCACGGCCAACGCGTAGTAACCGAGATTGGAAACGAGCTGTAACACGCCGAACCCGATCAACGCCCGGGACAGTCGGACGCGCAAGAGGATGATGCCGCCTACGATCGCGCCTGCGATCGTCATCAACAGTCCCACGGTCTTGTTGGCAAGGCCCACTTCGGTCTGTGTGAAACCGACGCCCTTGATCAGGAACGGCGTCGACAGGCTCAAGGCGAACGCGTCGCCGATCTTGTAGAGCACCACCAGCGCAAGAAACGCCCATGCGCCGCGCATTGAAAAATAACTTTCCAGGGACCGGTTGAGCGTCTCGAAACCAATGCGTCGTGCCATCCAGAGACCAAGCGCCATGGCGGCCGCGATCTGAACGACCAGAAAGCCGAGGCGCGCCCAGCGATCCTCGCTTGCGAGGTCGAAGCCGACAAGGGTCAACAGCGTCCGCGCCACGTACACGCCGGCGACAACCCCCACGATCATGCCGAGGAAGCCAAGCAGGTCCCTGGACGCCGCCGTTGTTGGTGCCTGGAACTGTTTTCCCAACCGCGGAAGCGCAATCAGGGAAATCACCGCACCGCCGGCCATCAAGGCGGCCATGACG
>JBDSEX010000027.1:0-4418 GCA_039919835.1 Luteimonas sp. | reverse complement strand
CCGCAGGCCCATCCGGGCATGCGCACGCTGGAGCCGCACACGCCAGTGCAGATCTGGCATCGATGCACCTCGAGCACGACCCTTTCGCGCCGGTCTACATCGTCACCTCGCGCAAGACCCATGAGGGGATCCGTGCCATCGCGCGCGACAGCGTCGCCAGGCGCGACAGCGTCGGCACTGCCTTGGTGGTCTCGCAGATCCAGGCGCACCAGCTGAGCGTGGTCAGCGAGCAGATCCACGCGCAGGAAAAGCGCTGTGGCGGCTTTTTCGCGTTCAACACCCGCGCGCAGGCCGATGCCTTCATCCGCTCGGACCGATCGGCGCACGCCATGCAGCGGTCGCTGCTGGTGCCCTACACCATCGACAACCAGGCCACCGTCAATCCGTGGCTGCCGCAGGTGGTCGAGAGCAACCTGTACAACACCATCAACACGCTTCAGGCCTACCAGAACCGCTACTACACCAGCCCCACCGGCAAGACGTCGGCCGAATGGATCCGCACCAGCTGGCAGGGCCTGGCCGGCAGCCGCACCGATGTCACCACCGAACTGTTCAACTGCGGCACCTGCTCGACGCAGCCCTCGGTGATCCTGACCATCCAGGGCACCGACCTGCCCAATGAGATCGTGGTGCTCGGCGCGCATCTGGATTCGATCAACGGCTCGGCCGGCGGCAGCACCACCCAGCGTGCGCCGGGCGCCGACGACGACGCCTCGGGCATCGCGACCTTGACCGAAGTGATCCGCATCGCCCTGGCCGGCAACTGGAAGCCCAAGCGCACCATCAAGTTCATGGGCTACGCGGCCGAGGAAGTCGGCCTGCGCGGCTCCAACGCCATCGCGCAATCGTTCAAGACCGCCAACCGCAATGTCGTCGGCGTGCTGCAGCTGGACATGACCAATTACAAGTCGGGCAATGTCGAGGACATGCAGTTGATCACCGATTTCTCCAACGCCGACCTGAAGACGTTCCTGACCAGCCTGTTCGACGAATACCTCGCACCGCTGGGCCTGACGCGCGGCACCTACACCTGCGGCTACGGTTGCTCCGATCATGCCTCGTGGACCAGCGCAGGCTACCCGTCGGGGATGATGTTCGAGGCGGGCAATCCGACCGGATATAACCCCAAGATCCACACCGTGGACGACACGCTGGGCTTCATGGGCGAGTCGGCCGCCAATAGTGTCAAATTCACCAAGCTGGGCTTGGCCTTCCTCGGTGAACTGGGCAAGACCAACGGCGGCTCGCCGCCCGGCAACCTGCCTCCGGTCGCGGACTTCACATTCAGCGCAAACGGTTTGTCGGTGAATTTCACCGACGCGTCCACCGACAGCGACGGCAGCATCGTCGCGCGCAGCTGGGTCTTCGGCGATGGGACCACGTCCACGGCAACCAATCCGAGCAAGACCTACGCCGCGGCCGGCACCTACGACGTCACGCTGACCGTGACCGACGACGGCGGCGCCACCCACAGCAGGACTGCAGCCGTCACCGTGACGAGCACTCCATCCACGGGCACTTACAGCAACGCCATGGACTACGTGGTCTATGACGGCTACATCGGCCAGAGCCCGGTCATCGTGGCTGGTCGGAGCGGCAATGCCCCGTCGACGGCCTCGGTGACCGTGGACGTGGCGCATGCCAACATCGGTCTGCTCAAGCTTGACCTGATTGCGCCCGACGGCACGTTGTACAACATTCACAACCGGACCAATCCAGGGGGCCGCAACCTGACCAAGACCGTCACGCTAGACCTGTCTTCGGAGGCGCTGAACGGCACTTGGACGCTGCGCGGCGAAACCGACTACGCAGGCCAAAGCATCGGTTACATCAGCGAGTGGAGCGTCACGTTCTGAGAAACAATGAGACCCGGCTGCCCGGACATCGGACTTCTTCTCCGGAAGGCGCTGTTTTCGGGTCCGCAAAGAAGTCCTGCAAGGCACTGCCCGCTTGACAAGCATCATGTATAAAGTGGGCGGTAGGGGCGAAGGCGTGTGCCAAGTCACGTTTGGCATACGGAAATGAGGCGAAAAAGATATCTCGTCACAGGCATCCAGGCTGTTGAACCCGGAAGATCAGGGGACACACAACGATCAACCGTAGCTGGCAAAGGAACCGGCCGCATCCTGCGGCCATTCATTTCATCCATTTGGGGGTAACACAGAGTGAATCGCAACTTGTATCTACAGCCGCTTGCGGCCGCCACCATGCTGGCCATGGCGGGCAGCGCCTTCGCCGCGAATCGCGTTGAGCTTGGTAACCAGGACCTCGCGGCTCTGAAAAGCCAGCAGTCCAACGCCGTGGCCCGCACAGGCGCCCCGCAGATGGACCATGCACGCCATGCACAGCTGATCCAGCTCGACCAGAATTCACGCCTTGTGCTGTTGAAGCGCAACAGCGACCACGGCGTCCGCAACCACCGTTACCAGCAGACCTATCGCGGCGTGCCGGTCTTCGGCGAGCACGTGATCATCAGTGAAGACGGCAAGGGCAATGCCCGCGCGCTGTTCGGCCGCAAGGTCTCCGATCTCTCGCTCGACGTGCCGTCCGTCCTGGCCCGTCTAGGAAGCTCGCAGGCGCTGGCCATCGGCAAGCGCGCAGCGCTGGGCAACCGGACCGTCGTGCGGAACCAGAAATCGGAATTAAAAATCTATGTCGATGACACCGGCCGCGGCCATCTGGCCTACCTGGTGTCGTACAACGCCGACTCCATGCAGGGCGGATCCCCGACGCGTCCGTTCATCATCATCGACGCCAACAGCGGGAAGGTCCTCAAGCAGTGGGAAAACCTGCAGCACGCTCTGATCGGTACTGGCCCAGGCGGCAACACCAAGACCGGTCAGTACGAGTACGGCACCGACTTCGGCTTCAACGACGTTGAAGTCAGCGGCAGCAACTGCACCATGAACAACACCAACGTCAAGACCGTCAACTTGAACCAGGGCACCAGCGGTACGACCCCATGGCTCTACTCATGCCCGCGCAACACGGTCAAGGCCATCAACGGCGCGTTTTCCCCACTAAACGATGCGCATTTCTTCGGCAATGTCGTGTTCAACATGTACCAGTCGTACCTGGCGGCGCCTCCGCTGACCTTCCAGCTGAGCATGCGCGTGCACTACAGCAACAACTTCGAGAACGCGAACTGGGACGGCTCGCAGATGACCTTCGGCGACGGTGCGACCACGTTCTATCCTCTGGTCAGCCTGGACGTGTCCGCGCACGAGGTCTCACACGGCTACACCGAACAGCAGTCGGGCCTGATCTATTCCAACCAGTCCGGCGGCATCAACGAGGCCTATTCCGATATCGCCGGTGAAGCAGCTGAGTACTTCAACAGCGGCACCAACGATTTCCTGGTCGGGGCCCAGATCTTCAAGGGCAACGGCGCGCTTCGCTACATGGAAAACCCGCCGCAAGACGGTCGCTCCATCGGCCATGCGTCCAACTACACCCCAGGAATGGACGTGCATTACTCGTCGGGCGTCTACAACAAGGCGTTCTCCATCCTCGCCAAGAAGCCGGGTTGGGACACAAGGAAAGCGTTCCAGGTCTTCGCCCGCGCCAACCGCGACTACTGGGTTCCGAGCACCAACTTCAACACCGGCGCCTGCGGCGTGGAAACGGGTGCAACCGATCTTGGCTACGTCAAGGCAGACGTGACGGCGGCATTCACTGCTGTCGGCGTGACCTGCGCACCGCCTGAGCCGCCAGTGGGCGGTGGTCCATTGACCAACGGCGTCGCCAAGACGGGGCAGTCGGGACCTGCCGGTTCGGAACTGCGTTACACCCTCGCGGTGCCAGCCGGTGCGACCGGTCTGAAGTTCGTCACCTCTGGCGGGACCGGGGATGCCGATCTTTACGTCAAATTCGGCAGCGCGCCGACAACGACGGTCAACGACTGCAAGTCAGAGGGCACCACCACCGCCGAAACCTGCAACATCGCCACGGCGCAGGTGGGCACCTACCACGTGCTTGTGTATGCCTTCTCGGATTTCTCGGGCATGAGCATCACCGGCAGCTACAGCCTCGGTGACGTCCCGCAGACCTACAGCAACCTCGCGGACTATGTGGTTTATAACGGCTACATCGGCCAGAGCCCGATCGTGGTGTCCGGCCGCACCGGCAATGCGTCGGCGACCACTTCGGTGACGGTGGACGTCGCCCACGGCAACATCGGCCTGCTGAAGCTCGACCTGGTTGCGCCGGATGGGACGATCTACAACATCCACAACCGGACCAATGCAGGCACCCGCAACCTGACAAAGACGATGAGCATCGACCTGTCCTCGGAACCGCGCAACGGTACCTGGACGGTCCGCGGCGAGACCGAATATGACGGCTTCAGCATCGGCTACATCAACAGCTGGAACATCACGTTCTGATCCACAAATGGATGTGATGGCAAGACCAGCAGC
>JBDSEX010000019.1:0-6521 GCA_039919835.1 Luteimonas sp. | reverse complement strand
ACTCGGCGACGCGCGCCGTCGCATCGGCGACGGCACCGCGCTGCAAGGCAATCTCGATCCGGCAATGCTGTACGGCACGCCCGCCGCGATCGGCACGCAGGTGAAACGCGCACTCGATGATTACGCCGAGGGCAACAACGGATCGCGCGAAGGACACATCTTCAACCTCGGCCACGGCATGTCGCCGGACATGAATCCGGAGCATGTGGGTGCGCTGGTCGAAGCGGTGCACGTACACAGCAAGCGCTGAGGCATCACCGTCCGGTCATTCGAGTCCTGTTCGGCGTGCAATACTCGCGAAACGCACACGCCGTTGCAGCACAGTAGACACCAGTGCCGGCGCGGCGAATTCCCTTGAGCACGAGCGAGGCAACGGATGATGACGTTCTGGCAGAGAGCACGCGCCGTGTGGCTCGGATTGGCGCTCGCGTTGGCTGCACCCCATGCCCATGCGCAAACCGATCCGTCCCAGTTGCTCGAACGACTTCGCGCACTGCCCGGTGTCACCAGCGCGGTGCAGGCAAGCACCAGCATTCCGGGGACATATTTCTATCGCCTGACTTTCGAGCAGCCGGTCGACCATGCCGTGCCAGCGGGCGCGACGTTCCAGCAGCGTCTTACCGTGCTGCATCGCGATGTCCTCGCACCAGTGGTGCTGGTCACGCACGGCTACGGCGCTTCGATGAGTGCGACCCAGGCCGAGCTGACCCACTACCTGTCCGCGAACCAGGTCCGGGTCGAGCACCGCTTTTTCAACACGTCGACGCCGAACCCGCCTGACTGGTCCAAGCTCACCATCGCGCAGAGCGCGGCGGATCTGCACGCGATCAACCTCTCGCTGAAATCCCTGTACCCGTCCGGGTGGGTGTCGACCGGGGCCAGCAAGAGCGGGATGACCAGTGTGTATTACCGGTACTACTACCCGGACGACGTGCAGGCGACGGTTCCGTACGTGGCGCCCAGCAGCCACGGCATCGACGATCGACGCTACGCCGCTTTCCTTTCGAATGTCGGTCCGTCCGATTGCCGCACGCAGATGCAGGCCTTCCAGGTCGCGGCGTTGCAGCAACGTGAAGCGATCCTGCCGTTGATCCAGGATGGGCAATACACCCATCTTGGCAAGGATCGCGCACTGGAATTCGCGGTGCTTGAAACGCCTTTCGCGTTCTGGCAATACCTCAGCGAGGCGTCCTGCAGCCAGATTCCGCCTGCCAGCGCCACGCCGGCGCAGTTGCTGGAATTCATCGATGCCGTCGTCGGCATTGAATTCTACGGAGACGCGACGCTCGACTACTACGGGCCCTATTTCTACCAGTCCGCGACGCAGCTGGGCGGGCCCGCGTACGAGGAGAATCACCTGTCTGCATTGCTGAGGTATCCCGGACAGGACGTTCCTGGAAACTATCCGCCTGCCAACGTCGACAAGGCGTTCGACGCTTCGATCATGCCGGCCATCGAGTATTGGGTGTTGACCCAGGCGCGCCGATTCATCTTCATCTATGGCGACAACGACCCGTGGTCGACCAACGCATTCCGGCGGATGCCGCGCAACGAATCGTATCAATTGCGTGTCCGCGGCCAGGACGGCAACCATGGTGCGAGCCTGGCAACGCTGACCGCGTCGGAGCGCGATTCGGCCCTTGCCAAGCTGCGAGCGTGGCTTGGCATGTCGCCCAAGGCCATCGATGCGTCCCGCAAGGCAGCCGCGGCTCCGCCTCCGGCCCGCACCCTGATGAGAGAGGATCGAACCCTCCGCTGAGGCAAGTCATGTCACCGGGACAGTTGGCCGAAGCAACCTCACCGTCCGCCCGCCGCCAGGCGTGCCTCCGGCTCGCGGCACATCGATCCTTCGATCGCGGCGACCAGCATCGATCCGGTCACCGGTTTGCGCAGGAATCCGTCGCAACCCGCGGCGCGCGATTGCGTTTCCGCTCCGGCATCGGAGCGGGCGGTGACGGCGAGCAGCGGCCCCGCGAAACCCTGCGCACGCAGTTGTCGCGCCAGCGCCAGGCCGTCCATGCCAGGCAGGTCCAGGTCGAGCAGTGCGGCATCGAAGCGCGTGCGCCCGACTTCAATGAGTGCGGCCAGGCCGTGGGCCGCGTGCACGACATGATGGCCGCGCTGGCGTAGCAGTCCGGCGATGACATCGGCCACTGTCGGGTCGTCTTCAACCAGCAGGAGTCGCCATGTGCCGCCGTGCGTGTGCGGTTCGACGCCTGGCGACAGCGCCGTGCAGTCATCGTCATCGGCGGCATGCAGTGGCAGTTCGACGCGGAAGCAGGTGCCCTTGCCCAGGGTGCTGTCGACGTGGATGCAGCCATCCATCGCGGCGGCGAGTTCCTGGCTGATGGCGAGGCCGAGCCCACTGCCGCCATAGCGCGCCGCGGTGCGCGCGCCCTGCGCCTGCTCGAAGCGCTGGAATAGGCGCGCGCATTGTTCGTCGTTGAGGCCGGGGCCGGTGTCGACGATCTCGACACTTACCCCGTGCGGCTGCCAGGGCATGACCCGCACGCTGACTTCGCCACGCTCGGTGAATTTGATGGCGTTGCCAACCAGGTTGAGCAGGATCTGGCGCACGCGCCCGCAATCGCCACGGACGCAGCGCGGCGCGCCGGCACCGATGGCGTCGGTGAACTGCAGTCCCTTGCGCTCGGCCATCGGCGCCATCAGCACGGCGACCTCATCCACCAGCACGCGCAGGTCGAACGATGCAATCTCCAGGTCCAGTTTCCCGGCCTCGATCCGCGCCAGGTCCAGCGCGTCGTTGACCAGCCGCAACAGGTGATCGCCGGCGCAGCGGATGGCTTCGACATGGCCGCGCTGGCGCGTGTCCAGATCGGTGCCGAGCAACAGTTCGCTCATGCCCAGCACGCCAGTCATCGGGGTGCGCACTTCATGGCCGAGCGTGGCGAGGAAGCGGGTCTTTGCGTGCGACGCCTGTTCGGCTATGTCGCGCGTTTGCACGGCCAGTTGCCACGCGTGGCGCCGCTTGAGGCGGTCGCGGTACTGCTGCGCGAGCCACCAGAGCAGCCCTGCCGCCAGAACTACGAATGCCGCCAGCGACTGCGGCGTGCGCCACCAAGGCGGTAACACCATTATCGCGACCGTCCACGCATTCGACCACGCGCCATCGGTGCCGGCAGCCTGCACATGCAGGCGGTAGCGTCCCGCATCCAGCCGTGAGAACACACGCTCGCCATTGGCCTGTTGCACGACCCAGTCCGGATCGTAGCCGTCAAGCTTGAAGCGATAACGGTGCGATCGCGCATCGGCGAAGGACAGCAGGCGCGCGTTGACGCGCAGATCGCGATCGCGTGGCAACAGTCGCACGGGGCGTGCGGGATCGAATGGCACCGCATCTTCGTCGCGCATGACCTGCAGGGATTCGATGGCCAGCTTCGGTTGCCGTGCTCGAGGCAACGCCAAGTCGGAGTCGAACACCACCAAGCCACCGGTCGACACCGCAAGTGCGAACCCATCGGCGCCCAACGTGGGGGCAGCCACCGAAAAATCAGGTTCACGCAGGCCATCGTGCACTGCAAACATCCGGATACGTCGCTGCCCGGGCGAGTACAACACCAGCCCACGCAACGTCGTCAACCAGACCTGGCCACGCGGACTGATCAGCATGCCCCTCACGCTGGCCGTGGGCAGCCCTGTGTCTGGCGTGATGCGTTCCCGCAGCGCCAAGGACTTGCCATCCCACACATACGCTTCCAATGCACCGAAGCGCGACACCCAGACCCGGTGGTTGGCAGCAAACGTGAAGGCATCCACCGGAGGGCCGGGCACCAGGGGGAACGCCATGAAGCGCTTCCCGTCCCAGCGCAGCAACGCCTGTTTTCTGGCGCGCCATATCGCACCGGTCTTGTCGACCTGCAGCCGGTTGATCCGGTCCCATTGCCGATCCTCGATGTACGAACCGGGTAACGGCCGAGCGGCGCGCGTGAATCCCCTGGTGCCACTTCCGGGGATGTCGACCCAGAGTGACCCATCCGGCGCCTCGACGACCTCGTTGGCCCCCGCCACGCCCTCGGCCGCACCGAGCCACGGCCGGATTCGCATCGTGACTGGGTCGAACAGGGCCACACCCTGCGAGTGCGCAATCCAGAGCGTGCCATCGGCGCGGGCCCGCAACGCATTGATCCACTGCAGACCCAGTGCGGCGTTGCCGAGCACCTGGCGCAGTCGGCGACCCGTGCGGTCGAGCCGATACAGGTCGGTTGCCGTGGCCACCCAGAAATGACCGGACGCATCGGCCGAGACGTCGCGCAGGTCCATGCCCTCCAGGGCCTGCGTGCCGAAAGACGTAATCGTGGCGAAGCGATGCCAGTCCGGCGGCAGGTACATCAGCCCTTGCGAGTATGTGACCAGCCAAAGTCCGCCTTCGTTATCTTCCTGCATGTACAGGATCCCGGTCGCACTGCTCAACGCCGCCTCGCCTGCCGCGTGTTCCACCAGCGACAAGACGCCGTCTTTTGCGCGATACAACCCATGCATGGTGCCGATCCAGTAACCGCCGCGCCGATCGCGCAGCACCTGTGCGTGCGTGGCCGCGGCCGGCAGCGACCAGGGTGCCGGCACGACACGATCATCCGCCAGCAATCGATGCAGGCCCTTGCCGCTCCCCACCCAGAGCGCGCCATCTGCATCAGGATTGAGGCCGGTCACGCGGGTCCCGCGGAAGGCAGCATCAGCGATGCGTCGCACGGCACCGTCCTGGAACGCCATCAAGCCGTCGCTGGTTCCCAGCAGCAGGCGCCCGCGTGCATCCACCCGCAGGGAAATGATTGAAATGCCGTCGCCTGCCAACGTGGCATGCCGCTCGATGCGTTCGTTGCGGTCGACATGGCACAGGTCTCCGCCTGCATTCGCGATCCACATGCCGCCGTCGCGCGCATTCGCCACGTCAGTAATGCCCGTTCCGCACGTGGCCGCCCGTCCGGAAAAACGAATGTGACGAAACCCGCGCCGGTCCGCCTCCATGACACTCAAGGCATTGGGCGTGGCCACCCACACGCGATCCTTCGGATCGATGAAGACCGCCTCAACGTAATCTTCGGGGAGCGCATCAGCCGCCCCTTGTTCCCGCCGCCAGAGCTTGAATTGGACGCCGTCGTAGCGGGCCAGCCCGTCGCTTGTCGCGATCCAGACAAATCCTTGCCGATCCACGCCGATGTGGTTGGTGCCCTTGGGCAATCCCTGCTCGAAGCCGTAGCGACGGAATTGCGGAAACTCGGCAACTCCGGCCACGGCGCGCCACGGTGCGCACACGAGAACGGCCAGCACCAGCAATGTGCGAAGCATGGATCCCTCCGGTATTGACAGGCCCGTCCTTTGCGGCCCGCGGCGGATGGTCGCAACGCAGCGTTGCGGATGCAAGGCATGCGCCGGCCGGGCAGGTTCAGTCGAGGCGTCCTAGAATCCGGGCATGCCTCCTGTTCCCATGTTCCGAAGCGTCGTGGTCGCCGCCCTGTTTGCACTGGCAGGGGGCGAAGCCTTGGCCGCGCAACCCGTGCGCTACTCGCTGGACCCGGTGCATACGCGGGTGATGTTCGCAGTCGAACATGCAGGTTTCTCCAAGGCCATCGGTACCGTGTCCGGGAGTACCGGGACGCTGGTATTCGATGCCGTGGACTGGCGCGTCGCCAGCGTCGAGGTGAGCGTGCCGCTGACGCGGCTGGACCTGGGCGATGGAAAATGGAACACGGCGGCCCTTGCCAACAACCTGCTCGACGGCGACGATTTTCCGGTCGCGACCTTCGTATCGACGCGTGTCGAACCCGTCGACGCGCAGCACGCTGCGGTGTACGGCATGCTGACCCTGCACGGTGTTACCAACCAAGTGAAACTCGACGTGACCCTCAATGCAGTCAAGCGCCATCCGCTGCCGCCGTTCCGTCGCACCGCCGGGTTTTCCGCGACGACCATGCTCAGCCGCAAGGCTTTCGGCATCGACGCGTGGCCAAGCGTGATCGGCGACAGGGTCGAGTTGCGGATCGAAGCGGAAGCGACGCGTGCGGGTCGTGCCGACGGTGACGACACGAAAGATGTCGACAGCGAGGCAGGTGGCGCAAGACCGTCTCCCACGGAAACATCCGCCACGGCTACGTCCGCGAGCGAGGCAACGACTGCCGAACCGCCTTCGCCGATCGAGACGACATCGCCCCCCGAGCCCACGCCATGACGCTGAAAAACACCGCCGACCGCTGGGGTCCAGTGAGCCAGTCACTGCACTGGCTGGTGGTGCTGCTGATCATCGGCCAGGGCATTGTCGGACTGACCATGGGAGACCTGCGCAACGGGCCTGACAAGATCCAGGTCTATGCGCTGCACAAGTCGTTCGGGCTCACCATTCTCGGCCTGGTGACGCTGCGTTTGCTCTGGCGCTGGTTCGCGGGCACGCCGCTGGCTGTTCCGGGCACGCCGCGCTGGCAGGAACGCATCGCGTCGATGTCGCATTGGGGCCTGTACGCCCTGCTGTTTGCGATGCCGATCAGCGGCTGGGTATTGAATTCCGC
>JBDSEX010000006.1:0-3551 GCA_039919835.1 Luteimonas sp. | reverse complement strand
TTGCGCCACAACACCGGCGACAGGTTGAAGCCGACCAGGTAGTCCAGCGCGCGCCGTGCCTGCTGCGCATCGACCAGGTTGCCGGCGATCTGCCGCGGCTTGGTCATCGCTTCCTTGATCGCGCGCGGCGTGATCTCGGTGAACACCACGCGCTGCAACGTCTTGTCCTTGAGCAGGCCGCGCTCTTTCAGGATCTCGGCGATGTGCCAGCTGATCGCCTCGCCCTCGCGATCCGGGTCGGTCGCGAGGAAGATGCCCTCGGCGCCCTTGGCGGCCTTGGCGATGGCGGCGACGTGCTTTTCATTCTTCTCGATCAAGTCGTAGCGCATCGCGAAGTGATTGTCGGGATCGACCGCGCCTTCCTTCGGCACCAGGTCGCGGACATGGCCGTAGGAGGCGAGAACGGTGAAGTCCTTGCCGAGGTACTTGTTGATCGTCTTGGCCTTGGCGGGCGATTCGACGATGAGGAGGTTCTTGGCCATTGCGGGTGGGATTCCAGGCGCGCGACCGGCTTGATCGGGCGACGCAAACAGAGCAGTACAGAAGGCAACGCCCGGGGCGGGGCCACGGGCGTTCAGGATCGTTCTATTTATAGTGGAATCACGCGGAGGCGGGCGCTGTCAAGCGGCACGGCTTAAAGGCGGGCCGCGACAGGACGGCTGAGGAACCCGTTTTGCTATCGAAACAGCGAACGATCAGGGGCGTCTGGGTGATAGATCGGCGCCCGGTGTCTGGGCCATACGCCCGAGCGGCGCGGATCTGTGCCGCAACCTTCCCGCGTCTCAGTGCACCGGCTCAGGCTCATCGAACATCTGCGTTTCCATCCAGGCATAGGCCGCTTCGGACCCGGGCTGGTTGAACAGGACCATCAGCACCACCCACTTGAGGTCGTCGAGGTCGAGTTCCTCCTGGTCCAGCGCCATCGCGCGGTCCAGTACCAGCTCGCGCTGGCCGGCATCGAGGATGGCCTGCTGTTCAAGGAACAGCAGGAAGCCGCGGCATTCCACGTCCAGTTTGTCCAGTTCCGGACCGAAGAACACGCGCGTCGGGCCGTTGACGCGCGGGCTGCCGGCGCTGGGGCGCTGGTCGGCGAGCGCATCGAGCCAGTCGAATGCCTTGCTGATCTCCGCCGGGCTGAAACCCGCCTGGATCAGGCCGTTCTGGAGGGAATCGCGATCACGGACGAGGTCGGCATCGTCGGTGAAGTAGTGCTCGAACAGGTACAACAGGACATCCAGGATGCTTTCTTTCATTTCCCTCGGCCTGCGCCCAGCGGCGCGTTGAAGGAGCGGATCTTGTCGACCCAGGGACTCACCAACCGCCCGACTTGCCCAGTTTGCGGGACCAGCGACCGTGTTCGACGGCAACCCGATTCTCAAGTTCCATGACCAGCAGCATGGAGGACAGGTTGGCGGCCGTCAATTGCGTCCGCTCGACCAGTTGATCCATACCGGTTGGGTCGTGGCCCAGTGCTTTCCACAAGCACTGGTAGTCAGGGTCGGTCTTGTCCCCGACCAGCGCCGGCCACGCCTCGCGCCTGGAGACAGGCGGACGCATGGGTAGCGCCAGCGGCAGAGTTTCCCAGACAGCGTCTGTAGTGGGGCCATGCAGGCGCCCGCGCAAGGCAGCCGCCAGCTCCGCAGCCACGGGGACCGTCGCGGCGATCACCTCGTCGGCACGCTCGACCAGCGCCGCGCCGTCGCGGATCAAGCGGTGGCAGCCGCGCGCCATCGGGTTGTGGATCGATCCGGGCACCGCGAACACTTCGCGCCCTGCCTCCGTCGCCAGCCGCGCCGTGATCAGCGCGCCGGACCGCTCCGTGGCTTCAATCACCAGCGTGCCCAGCGAGAGGCCGGCGAGGATCCGATTCCGGCTGGGAAAGTGTTCGCGGCGCACGCCCGTCCCGGGTGGATGTTCGCTGACCACGGCACCGCGTTCGGCCACCTCCGCCTGCAGGCGCGCGTTGGCCCGGGGATAGGCCCTGTCCGGGCCGGTACCGATGACCGCGATCGTGAGACCGTCCGGTGCGGCCAGCGCGCCGTGGTGCGCTTCGGTGTCGACGCCAGCAGCCAGGCCGCTGGCGATGGCGAATCCCGAGCCCGCCAATGCGCGTGCGAAATCGTGGGCGTTGTCGCGCCCGCCGGCGCTGGGCGTGCGGCTGCCGACGATGGCGATCGACGGATGCCACAGCACGTCGGGGTCACCGGCCACGAACAGCATCAGTGGCGGGCTTGGGATGCGGCGCAGCAGCGGCGGGTAGTCGGCGTCATGCCAGCCAACCAGATGGTGTCCGGGCTGCTCGAGCCAGCGCAGGCCAGGACGACAGGCCGCTTCATCGGCAGTTTGCAGTGCATGCATCTGCGCAGCGCTCAAGCCAGCTTGCTGCCAGACAGAGCGGTCTGCGGCGACGGCATCCCGCGGCATTCCACAACGATCAAGCAGCTGGCGTCGCGGCTCGGCCGCCCCACCGGCGATGTGCAGCTTCAGCAGGGCGAGGTGGCTTGAGTGGATGTCGTCGGACATCCGCTGAGCCTACGGCGCTCATGCGAACGGCGCCCTGGGGCGCCGTCGCGTGCATTAGTAGGAAAACTCCGAGCGCAGGTCTTGGCAGGCGCTAGTACGTCGCATCCGGATGCTTGAGTTCATAGCCCACGCGCGACGGTTTGATGCTTTCCATTACCAGCCCGTAGCTGATCTTGTCGAAGGTGCGGAACACCATGACATGACCTGCGAACTCGTCAGGCAGGCGGATCCTGCCGCCGTTGCCGACGAGGTCGTCGTCGCGCTCGGGATACTGGACCTTGTCGACCACGTTGCTGCCCTTGCGCCAGATGGAGAACACGGTGCCATTGTCGATGCCTTCGCGCGAGCCGCCGGAGATGGCGACCACGTCGCGCGGACCCCCGGTGCTCAACATGTCGGCAACCGACAGGATCTGCAGCTTTTCGTACGGCTGCTGTGTCTTGGGCGGGTGCGGGAAGAACTGCAGGTCGTAGGGGACGGATTCGACCGGGATGATCTTGTCGCCGATGCGGACTTCGCGGTTGGCATCGTCCAGCAACAGGGTCGACGCTTCGATGCCGCCGACCTCACCGCGTGTCACCACGCCAGCGTTGACCTTCCGCATCTCGATACCCAGTTTCTCCATCCTCGCGCCTTCGGCCAGCATGATCTCGGTCCAGATCTTGTCGTACTGGTCTATGGTCACGCGGCCGGCATAGTCCAGATCGTCCTTGCGCACCAGCTTGCAACAGGCGCGACGCTGCCCCATTCGGTAGGTCTGAATCGGGCGCATCACCGCGAAACGCTGGCCGACGTTGCCCGCGCCGAGGCCGCGGATGTAGGCCACCTGCCCGCTGCTGGTACGCAGCCTGTCCTCTTCGAGCCCGACCACGTAAGGCATGGTGTCGATGCGATCGTAGATGCGCAGGTCCTTGAGGAACCGTTCCACGTCAGAGAGTGGGATCGCATTGATGGGAGCGTCGGTGCGCGGACCCGGCTGCATGCCAAGGCGATCCAGGTAGGCGAGGCTGATCACGTCGCCCGGATAG
>JBDSEX010000267.1:0-4104 GCA_039919835.1 Luteimonas sp. | reverse complement strand
TGTTTGCAACCAGGCGTGCAGGTAAAAAAGTTCGCCGGGGCGGGGGTCGTTTACAACACCGTTGACCTTGTGGTCGCTGACAACGAAAACCCGCGAGGCGCCAGTGTCTTCGCAGGGGCGGCTGAGGACCCTTTGGCATGCCGCACCGCACTTGGATTGTGCACGCCGTCGGCGCTGCATGTTTCCTGGGCAAAGTTTGACCGCCGTTCGTGGGGCGCGAGCATGCAGCGCTCATGCCGGCGTTTCGATGATTCAGGGCACTGGGCCCAGCGCACCAGTCATCGAGCAGCAAGCCCCGCGATGGGCAACGACAACCACAACCACATCAAATCGGCGGAATGATTGGCGAGCTGCGCCAGCGTCATCGCGTGCGCTCCGCCCAGCTTGAGGGCCGACTCCCACGGCAGCATTCCCATGCCGGTGCCCAGTTGTCCGGCAACGATGCCCCAGTTGGCGAGCACGATGGTTGCGACCGTCGAGATCACGGCTAGGGTGGCGCGCAGCCAGCCGGGGCGATGGCCGCCGAGCCGCAGCAGCACCGCGGTATCCAGCGCGGTGAATACGGCCATCCAGCTGCATTGCCGATCCAGCGCCAGCGCCACCAGGATCCAGACAGCCGCGCCTCCTGCGGTGCCGAGCACAAGCAGCAGCCACGCGAAACGGTCGTTGCGCGACGTTGTCGGCATCGTCTGCTCAGCGAACATCGTAGGGGGAGTGAGGCATGTAGCATTCGCCGTCGGAAGAGGGTGGATGATCCCCATTGCAGCGACCGCGCGCAATCGGTGGTCGTACCCTTGCACGCGCGGGGCTAAAATGTGTTTCAGGTCGGCCTTGCGCGGACCGCCCGCAGCCCCACGTTGAACGCATGTATTCCCGCAGCAGCGAACCCGTCCGCTTCGACCGCGATTGCGATGCCGTGCTGGTGCCGCAGGGCGAAGCCGTCAGCCTTCCCGCAGGCAGCATCGGCTACATCACGCAGGCGCTGGGAGGCAGTTACACCGTGTTCGTCGAAGGCAACCTGTTCCGCATCGCCGGCCGCGACGCGGATGCCATCGGCAAGGATCCGCCGCAGGCGCTGGAATTGCCGCCCGGCGCCAGCGACGACGACGTCGAACAGATCGTCTGGAAGCAACTGCGCACCTGCTTCGATCCTGAAATCCCCATCAATGTGGTCGATCTCGGCCTGGTCTACGAAGCCATCATCCGCACGCGCGACGATGGCAGGCGCGATGTCGAGGTCAAGATGACGCTGACCGCGCCCGGCTGCGGCATGGGCGACATCCTGGTCGACGACGTGCGCAGCAAGCTGGAACTGATACCGACCGTGGCCGAGGCCGACGTCGAACTGGTGTTCGATCCGCCCTGGAACCGCACGATGATGTCGGAAGCGGCGCGACTTGAAACCGGGATGCTGTAGCCGGGAGGGCGACAGCCGAGCGTGTTTTCAGCTGCGGTGGAACGAGGCGCTCTCCTCGTTTTTCCGTCGGGACGGCAACGAGGACGGTCCGAGTTTTCCCGCCGTGCCCGCCGGTCCTCCCGTACTTATGCGTACTGCGCAATTAACGTGCCCGATTACTGTGATTGGCGTTCCGATGTTCTGAACTGTGGACCGCATCACATGATTGCACTCTTGTTATGTTGCGGTTGCAGCGTGCAACCGATCCCGATCAGGCTGTACGGTCACTGTACGGACATTTTTTGTCACAAAGTGTCCGCCGCTTGCCGTTTCCGGCCCCGTGCCCGAGTCGGCGAATCGCCGCAATCATGCGGCTTCTAGTTCGGGGGAACTACCACAGTGATCCACTCCAGGAATCGTTCACGCTATCTGATCGCCTTGACGCCGCTGGCGTTCGCCATGTCGATCGTGTCCGCCCAAGCCGCCGACCGCGTCGACCTGCACAGCCGGAACCTCGCGCAGCTCAAGCAGCAATATGCGCAAGCCACCGGGAGCATGGGCATCGCGTCCACGCCAGCCAACCGCCATGCGGAAATGCTGGGACTCGAGTCCGAGTCGGGCCTGAGCATCCTCAAGGTCAAGCATGACCGCGATGGCACCCAACATTACCGGTACCAGCAGACGTTCCGCGGCGTGCCGATCTTCGGCGAGCAAGTGGTCGTCAGCGAAGATGGCAACGGCGTGCGCAACCTGTTTGGCCGCCTCGTCGGTGACCTGTCCGGCGAACTGCCTGCGCGTGCGCCCAAGCTGGCCCAATCGCGCGCGATGGACATTGCCAAGGTCGCCGGACTGCGCAGCGCGCGTGGCGCGTACCGCACCGAGAACGAATCCAACCGGCAGATGATCTACATCGACGACAACGGCCGTGCGCACATGACGTATGTGGTGTCGTATTTCGCCGATTCGCTGGCCGGTGGCTCGCCGACGCGTCCGTTCGTGATCGTCGATGCCGATAGCGGCCGCATCCTGAAGCAGTGGGAAGGCCTGACTCACGCCAATGGCACCGGCCCGGGCGGCAATGCCAAGACCGGTCAGTACGAGTGGGGTTCGGGCGGCCGTTATGCCTTCCTCAACGTGGCGCAGAGCGGCAGTACCTGCACCATGAACAACGCCGACGTGAAAGCCGTCAACCTCAACGGCAGCACCGGCGCGAGCACGACCGCGTTTGCGTATACCTGTCCACGCAACACCTACAAGACCATCAACGGCGCGTATTCGCCGATCAACGATGCGTTGGCATTCGGCGGCGTGATCCAGAACATGTACCGGGCGTACATCGGACGTGCCGCGTTGACCTTCCAGCTGGTGATGCGCGTGCATTACGGCAGCAATTACGAGAACGCCTTCTGGAACGGCTCGTACATGTCATTCGGTGATGGCGCGACCACGTTCCATCCCCTTGTCAATGCCGACGTGTCCGGCCACGAGGTCTCGCACGGCTTCACCGAGCAGAACTCGAACCTGACGTATTCCGGACAGTCCGGCGGCATCAACGAAGCCTTCTCCGACATGGGCGGCGAGGCCACCGAGTTCTTCTGGAAGGGTACCAACGACTGGCTGGTCGGCGCTGAAATCTTCAAGGGCAGCGGCGCACTGCGTTACATGAGCAACCCGCCGCAGGATGGCCGTTCCATCGACAACGCCGCCAACTACACCAGCGGCATGGACGTGCATTACTCGTCCGGTGTCTACAACAAGGCGTTCTACCTGCTCGCGAAGAAGGTCGGCTGGGACACCAAGAAGGCGTTCCAGGTGTTTGCAAGGGCCAACGACATCTACTGGACCAGCAGCAGCACCTACAACCAGGCGGCGTGCGGCGTGCAGACGGCGGCCAGCGATCTTGGCTTCACGGTTGCCGACGTCACCTCGGCCTTTACCTCGGTGGGCGTGAGTTGCGCTGGCGGCGGTGGCGGTGGCACGGTGGTGCTCAACGTGAACCTGCCATCGGTCGCCTCCGGCGGCGTGTCGTCCAACTATTCGGTCGCGATCCCCTCGGGCACGACCAAACTGGTGGTGGCGATCTCGGGCGGTACAGGCGATGCGGACCTGTACGTGCGCAGCGGCGCGGTGCCGACGACAAGCAGCTACAGCTGCCGTCCGTACCTCAACGGCAACAATGAAACCTGCACGTTCAACAACCCCACCGCCGGAAGCACGTACTACATCAACGTGCGCGCATACACGTCCTACTCCGGCGTCAACCTGAAAGCGACGCGCACACCGTAGGAACTTTCTGGCGTGACTGACGGATGCACTTGATGCCGTCATGGCAAGACGAAAAAAGCAACCCCGGCCCAGGCCGGGGTTGCTGCTTGAGGACGCAAGACATGTCGGGGGTCCGATCGCGGACGCCGCGCCAATCCAAGCCGAAAGACCATCTTTTACCGAAAGACCGCCGCGCGGTTTGACGGCGCTCTTTCTCGACAGCCCCACGACGAGTCGTCGGGCAGACAGGAGCGTTACGATGAGACTGAACAGTGTTGCCTTCGCCGCGTTAGTCGCCGTGGCCCTGACCTCCGCACCTGCGTTTGCCGCAGGCCCATCCGGGCATGCGCACGCTGGAGCCGCACACGCCAGTGCAGATCTGGCATCGATGCACCTCGAGCACGACCCTTTCGCGCCGGTCTACATCGTCACCTCGCGCAAGA
>JBDSEX010000261.1:0-2938 GCA_039919835.1 Luteimonas sp. | reverse complement strand
GTCACGTCGTATTCGATGGAGAACATGGTGGCTTCTCCCGCCCTGGCGGCTTGCTCCATGTAGACCGTGCGTTGCAGCGTGGCTTGCGGTGCGATGGCGTGTGTCGCCGGAACGCTGCGGATGAAATCGATGTTTTCCTGCTGGCCGGGCAAGGCGCGCGGATACGGGATCCACGCCCGAACGGTTTCGCCCGGCGGGACGGCATTGGCGTTGACGACCAGCGACTGGGTGACGCGGATTCGGCGCGGCGCGACACTTGTTTTTCCGTTGGCCAGCGACCGCGTGCGGACTTCATGGTGATGCGCGTTCAGCCGCTCCATTGGTCCGTCGACGAATGCCTTGGGCGACGCGCGACGCGCGGCCGCCTGCGGGCTGATGCGGAACAGGTTCGACGGCGCGCGGCTGAAGTAACGGGTCTGGCCATCGATGACGAGATGCTCGATCAGCCCTGCGGCATCCCACGCGGCGAATTCGGCATCGCGCAGATCGGGCACCTGTTGCCTGACACGCGCCTTCGCGTCATCGGCGGTCAGCGTGAAATCGAGATGGATGCGGCGCATGCGTTCACGCTGGAATTCAAGTTCCTGGCGGGCGTCATCGTTCAACCCCGCCCCGGCCAGCGCATCGGCAATGCGTCTTTCCGCCTCGGCGAAACGACCGTCGTCGATTGCACGGATGACCGTGGCCAGCCTTTCGCTGGCAAAGGCGACAGGTGCGATCAGCACTGCGCCAGGTACCAAGAGGAACAGCATGGCCCAGGCCAACGCGCGCCCGCGCCGGCCCCCGGGGGCACCCCGCTTGCACACCCGCAACGCAATCTTCCGCCGCCCCGATTCCACCGCGCCCGTCGCCCCAGATTCCGCCGTGACCGCTGTGTAACATGCACACCGAGGCTCGTCAATAATTTATTCTTGTGTTATATCACGCTCGAAATACATATTCCGCAGCGCACAACGGGACGCCCTTCGGAGAGGTCTTGGACCGACTGGCACCAACGGGGACCAGTGGCGTTTGCTTGACGGGGGGTTGGGTCGATGCGTGGAAGTCACTCGTTTGACAAGCTTCGCTGGCGTACAGCGCATCCGCCCGCATGGAAATGACGTTTCGAAAGGGATAAGGCTTCACGGCATACGCTTGCGTGCATACGGAACAAAATGGAACTGCGCCCATGAAGTTCAGACACTCGCCAATTGCTTTCATCCTGGTGCTTCTCGCGTCCTGCGCCAGCGCTCCCACGGCGCGCGACGCGGCCCAGGCCCGCACCGACCACGTCGCCACCGACACACGCGGCGTGGCCGGGGTCAGCAGTGCGCAACTGGAACCCGAATACTGGATAGGCCGGGCGACCCAGCCGCAGGCGATGGTGCTGGACGACGCGCAGATCGATGCGCAGAACCAGAGACTGCAGCAACTGGACCATTCGGTGCACGACATCGAGGCCCTGCCCTCCACACTTGGACGCGAACAGGTCAAGGGATGGATTCAAGGCCTTTCGAAACGCCCGGCCAGTACGCGCTACGACATCGGCGGCAGGGAAATCAAAACACCTGTGTTTGATGCGCTGGTGGCAGACCTGCGCATTGAGGCGATTGCCGCGACGCAGTCCACGCGCTACGGCATGGTCACCCAACGCGCGGATTTGCGGACGTTCCCGACCCATCTGCGCGTATTCAGCCGCGCCGGCGACACCGACATAGACCGATTCCAGGAAAACGCGCTGTTCCCCGGCACTCCCGTGGTCATCGCGCATGAAAGCCGCGACGGCAAATGGTGGTTCATCGTCAGCCACCTGTACGCGGCATGGATCGAAAAAAAGTACGTAGCCGAAGGCAACAAGCAGTCTGTATTCGCCTACACGCGCAAGACCCCGAGCCTGATCGTCTCCGGGGCGACCGCGCGTACGGTGCACACGCCTGAAGCCCCCCAGGTCTCCGACCTGCAATTGGAAATGGGCGTTCGGGTACCGGTCCTGGCCGGCTGGCCATCGGACCAGCCAGTCAACGGCCAGCATCCCTACACGGCGCACGTGATTGAATTGCCGGTGCGCGCGGGCGACGGCGCGTTGCGTTTCGTCCCGGCTCTGCTGCCGCGCACTGCGGATGTCAGCGCCGATTACCTGCCGCTCACACGGGGCAACATCGTTCGCCAGGGGTTCAAGTTCCTCGGCGAGCGCTATGGCTGGGGCCACGATTACAACGCCCGGGATTGCAGCGGGTTCGTGTCCGAGGTGTACCGGAGTTTTGGCGTGGAGTTGCCGCGCAACACCAGCGACCAGAGCGTCAGCCCGGCGCTGAACCGCATGGCGTTCGATGCGGATGACAGCGCGCGGAAACGCTCCGATGCGATGCGCGCATTGCAGGTCGGCGATCTCGTCTACATCCCCGGCCACGTGATGATGGTGATCGGCCACGACAACGGCGTGCCCTACGTGATCCACGATACAAACGGTGGCGCATGGCGCGGCCCGGCTGGCACGCTGGTGAGCGGCAAGCTCAATGGCGTTGCGGTCACACCACTGACGACGCTGATGTTCAATGAGACGCAGACATACGTGGATCGCATCACCAACATCCAGCGAATCCGGCCATGACATGCACACGTAGCGCAGGCGGCAAATGAAAATAACGGACATCACCTTCGGCATGCTGCGCGTGCCGCTGAAGACACCGTTCAAGACGGCATTGCGCACCGTCAACGCGGTCGAGGACATCGTCGTCATGCTCCATACCGACAGCGGCCATGTCGGTTATGGCGAAGCGCCCGCCACGGCGGTCATCACCGGCGATACGCATGGCTCGATCCTCGAAGCGATCCGCAAGTTCATCGCACCACGCGTGATCGGGCAGGAAATCGCCAACCTCAACCACATCACGAAACTGATCCAGGGCGCGCTCGAAAAAAACACCAGCGCCAAGGCGGCGGTCGAGATCGCGGTGTA